>CAWUKF010000043.1:0-12644 GCA_963922745.1 uncultured Sphingomonadales bacterium | reverse complement strand
CTCGATGCGGACGATTTCCTCGACAATATCCTGCCATCCAGCGATATCCCGACGCCAGGTCGGAATGGTTACAGTCCATGTTCCCCGGCGAAGGCCGGGGTCCATCTCCCGCTCGTCGGTCTTGGCACCATCGGGAGATGGGTCCCCGCCTTCGCGGGGACACGAGACTTCAAAACCCAGCGCTTCCAATATCGCCTGCTGCCGCTCCGCAGCCACATCCATACCGCCCAGCGCCAGACATTGCGCCGGGTCATAGGCGACGGTGCGAGGCTCGGCCGGCGGCGTGCCCGCCCGCGTCACTTCGCTGGGCGTTCCGCCGCAATGCTCGGTGATCAGCCAGGTGGCGACCGCCAGCCCGTCATCCAGAAAGGCCGGATCAACCCCGCGCTCGAACCGTTGTCGCGCATCGCTGGTCAGCATCAGCTTCTGGCCGGTGCGGGCGATCGTCTCCGGCGTGAAATAGGCGCATTCGACCAGCACATCGCTGGTTCCCGCTTCCGCGCCGGTCGTCGCGCCGCCCATGATCCCGCCGATGTCGTGCGCGCCCTTGTCGTCGGCAATCACGGTCATCGTCTCGTCGAGCACATAATCCTTGTCGTTGAGCGCGGTCAGCGTCTCGCCGGGCTTCGCCTTGCGCGCCACCAGGCCGCCCTCGAGCTTGGCCATGTCATAGACGTGCAGCGGCCGCCCGAGATCGAGCATCACGAAATTGGTGATATCGACCAGCAGGCTGATCGGTTTCTGGCCGGCGGACTTGAGATACCGCTGCATCCAGGCCGGCGCGGTGCCGTTGGTCACGCCCTGGACGGTGCGCGCGTAAAAGGCGGGACAGCCGGCTTCGTCCTCGGTGCGGACATCGGGTCCGGCTCCACGGCCCGGAATATTGAAGTTGGCACCCCGATAGGCATCAACAAGCGGTTTGAGCGTGCCCATGCCGGCAGCCGCCAGATCGCGCGCAATTCCGCGCACGCCCATGCAGTCCTGCCTATTGGGGGTGATCGCAACATCGAACACCGGATCGTCGAGTTCGGCATAGTCGGCGTAGCTGGTCCCAACCTTTTCCGCCGCACTTTCCGGCAGTTCGATGATCCCGTCATGGTCATCGCCCAGTTCCAGCTCACGATAGCTGCACATCATGCCGAAACTCTCGACATCGCGGATTTTCGCGGGTTTCAGCGTGAAATCGCTGCCCGGAATATAGGTTCCGGGAGGCCCGAAAACGCCGATCATCCCGGCCTTCGCATTCGGCGCCCCGCACACCACCTGCCACGGTTCCGCCCCACCATCATCAACTTTAAGCAATTGCAACTTGTCGGCATTCGGATGCGGTCCCGCTTCCAGGACTTTCGCCACGCGGAAGGGTCTCAGGGCATCGGCCGGATTTTCCATGCCCTCGATTTCCAGACCGATACTGGTCAGTTTTTCTGCAATTTCGGGGGCACCGGCTTCGGTATCCAGATGGGCCTTGAGCCAGCTTAGGGAAAATTTCATGCGCCAACTCCTCCGCTCAATGTGGGCACGTCGAGGGCGGCAAAGCCGTAATGATCGGCCCAGCGCAGATCGCCGTCGAAGAAGGCGCGCAAATCGTCCATGCCATATTTCAGCATCGCCAGCCGGTCGATGCCGCAGCCAAAGGCAAAGCCCTGCCAGATATCAGGATCGAGCCCGCAATTGCGGATGACATTGGGGTGGACCATGCCGGAGCCGAGAATCTCCATCCAGCCGCCATTGTCGCCGCGCGGATCACCACCGATGATCCGGCGGCCCTGCTCGACGCTGAAGCCGACATCGACCTCCGCGCTCGGTTCGGTGAAGGGGAAATAGCTCGGGCGCAGGCGCAGCTCGATATCGTCGCGCTCGAAAAAGGCGCGGACAAAGGTCTCCAGCGTCCATTTGAGATGGCCCATATGAATGCCCTTGTCGATCACCAACCCCTCGACCTGGTGGAACATTGGCGTGTGGGTGGCATCGCTGTCCGAACGATAGGTGCGGCCGGGCGCGATGATGTAGATCGGCTCGCCAGCGCCCTCGGTCTGTTTCGCTACATCCATCATCGTCCGGATTTGCACCGGCGAAGTATGGGTGCGCAGCAGTTTCGGCATGCCGCTGTCATCGGTCTGCGGGAAATAGAAGGTGTCGTGCATCGCTCGCGCCGGATGGGTGTCCGGGATATTGAGCGCGGTGAAATTGTGCCAGTCGTCCTCGATTTCCGGACCGGTGGCGACCGAGAAGCCGAGATCGGCGAAGATTTCGGCCAGTTCGTCCATCACTTGCGAGACCGGATGGATGCTTCCCTTTGGCGCTGCGGGCGCGGGCAGGGTCAGATCCAGCTTTTCGGTCGCCAGCTTGGCATCCAGGGCTGCCGCTTCCATCGCTTCCTTGCGAGAGGTCAGGGCATCGGCAACGGCTTGCCGCGCGCCATTGATCTTCGGGCCCTGTTCCTGTCGCTCTTCCGGCGTCATCTGGCCCAGAGTCTTCAACAGCAGCGAAATCTCGCCTTTCTTGCCCAGCGCCGCCAAACGGATCGCCTCCAGCGCGTCGCCGTCGGCTGCTGCCTCGATCTGCTCCAGATATCTGTCCCTGATCGCCTCGATGTCGCTCATCATATTGTCCCGTTTTTGCTCGCTGCCGGTCTAGCAAGCCCTGTGAAAAACCCAATAAAAAAGCGCCGCGAGATTGCTCCCCGGCGCTTCTTTGAATGTATGAAAATGCTTAAGCTTTCGCCAGAGCATCCTGCGCCTGTTTGATGATGCCGCTAAACACAGCGGGTTCATTCATCGCCAGGTCGGCCATCACCTTGCGGTCGAGTTCAATCCCGGCCAGCTTGGTGCCGTGGATGAACGTGCCATAGGTCAGGCCTTCGGCGCGAACCGCAGCGTTGATGCGCTGGATCCACAGCGCGCGGAAGGCCCGCTTCTTAACCTTGCGATCGCGATAGGCATATTGGCCGGCTTTTTCGACGGCCTGCCGCGCGATGCGGATGGTGTTCTTGCGACGGCCATAATAGCCCTTCGCCTGAACCAATAATCTCTTATGTTTGGTACGAGTGGTCGTACCCCGTTTTACACGTGCCATATTCTATATCCTGTAAGTTTGAATGTCGCTGCGGCGGGCTTAGCCCAGGCCGTATGGCGCCCATTTCTTGACTGTCCGAGCATCCGCATCACACAATTTCTTGGTGCCGCGGTTCTGGCGGATATATTTGCTGTTATGGCTCATCAAACGGTGGCGCTTGCCGGCTACGCCGTGCTTGACCTTACCGGTTGCGGTGATCTTGAAGCGTTTCTTCACACCACTTTTGGTCTTCAACTTGGGCATTTTGGTCTCCTCTAGATGGTACCTTTACGGACACATGTGGCAGCCCAACACTGGCCAGTGCGTCACTTCGGAACGGCGTCTTTAGCGGGATTCGGCCAGAATGCAAGCAATTTGGGTAGAGCCATCGCCATTTAGATAATATATGCTCATTGAACGGAGGAAAATGTGATGCGTGACTATTTGGCGGCACTGAAGAATGGCTTTTGCGGCCTTTTTAGATTTTCCGGAAGAGACGGTTCGGTCTTGTTTTGGTCATATGCTGCAACCATCATTTTTCTGGGAATGGTTTTGATGATAGCTGGTATGATTCCTGCGATTTCAGAATCGATGACCAAAATGCAAGAATTTGCGATGCAGAACCCTGATCAGGTCACCATCCAGCACGGACCTGGCCGATATTCTATTTCTGTTGAAGGCAATCATCCCGAATTAATGCCGGATATTAGAGGGATGGCAGCATTTGCCGTTGCAGTCATCGGTGCAATGGTAATATTGCTCGCTGCGGCGGTGTGCCGGAGACTGCATGACACGGGATTGCGGGGTTTTTGGGGTCTCATCCCTATCCCTTTTCTGTTTATCGGCTTCAGCTTGATGCCAGGGCTGTTCGAGAATTTCGGGTCAGAGGGTGAGCTGGAAACCGGCAAGTTCTTCCTTATATTTTTCAATAACATACTTTATTTGGCCAGCCTTGGTTTGCTGTTTTTTCTTCTGCTGAGGAAATCAGTAGCTGATCCGGAGAATGAAGAGGCTGACAATGTCAATGATGGCAGGCAATAGCCTCCAGCACATCATCGACCCGCGCCTGATCGCCTAGCGCCAGCACATGGCCATCGGATTCCGCGTGCAGCGGTTCGCCGTTCCAGTCGCACATCATGCCGCCGGCACCATCGACAATCGGGGCGAGAGCGGCAAAGTCGTGGAGTTTCAGTCCGGCTTCGCAGACGACGTCGACATGGCCGCTGGCGACTAGGCCGTAATTATAGCAGTCGCCGCCATAGATGATCTTGCGCGAGGCGACCTTGCTGGCGAGGCCCATGAAATGCTCGGCATCATGCTCGCCAAACAGATGTGGCGAGGTGGTGGCGAGAACGGCGTCCTTGAGCTCCCGGCACCGCGCAGATTTTGCCGGTTGACCCTTGAACAGGGTCGGGCGACCCACGACGCCCAGCCAGCGTTCCCTGCCAATCGGCTGGTCGATGATGCCGATCACCGGAAAGCCATCCTGCATCAGCGCGATCAAGGTGCCGAATATCGGCCGACCGGCAATAAAGCTGGTCGTTCCATCGATCGGATCCAGCACCCATTGCCGCGACGCGCCTTCGTTGTGCGTGCCATATTCCTCGCCGATGATCCCGTCTTCGGGCCGTTCTGCTTCGATAATCGCTCGCATTGCCGCCTCCGCCGCGCGGTCGGCTTCGGTGACGGGGGAGGAGTCCTCTTTGGTTTCCTCGTCGAATTTGGCGCGGAAGAACGGGCGAATGGTATCGCCAGCGGCGTCGGCGAGTTTTTGCGCGAGATCGATGTCTTTTGGGGTCATAGCTTTTCTATCTCCGACGGAGCCGGTCGCCAGGCCCACAGGTACAGGATCAGGCCGGTGATGATGAACAGCGCGCAGCCGGAAAGCATCCATGCATTGGCATACCAATATTCCCCCCAGGAAAATTCGCCGGACATGATCTTTTTCCAGCCATTGAAATGCTGCATGCCAGCGACAACCAGTCCCAGAACCGCCAGCGTTGACGCGATCCACCGGTTGAGCCAGTGCATCGGGTTGGCAAGCAGCAGCAGGCCGAGCAGCCCGATAACCGTTCGTTGGGTGCGACAATAAGGACAAACATAGACCCAGTCCGCCCATTCGGTGAACCACGCAAATAAGCAGATGAAAATCGCCAGGAAACCGATCGCCAGGCGGTATCTCAGCAGTTGTTCGAGACTGGGCATGGCTGTCTCCCGAGTTCAGGTTTGCGGGTGCGGCTAGTCAAACAGGCTGCTCACCGAACTTTCATCCGCGATCCGCTTGATCGCTTCGCCGAGCAGCGGTGCAATTGGCAGAACCCGGATCTTGCTGGAATCGAGTGCCGATTGCGGCGTCTTGATCGTGTCAGTGATGATCAGCTTGCGCAGCGATGAATTGTTCACCCGTTCCACGGCCTTGCCGGACAGAACACCGTGGGTGATATAGGCCGCCACGTCGGTCGCCCCTGCCGCGATCAGTGCATCGGCGGCATTGCAGAGCGTGCCGGCGCTGTCGGCGATATCGTCGATCATCACGCAGAAGCGCCCTTTGACATCGCCAATGATGTTCATGACTTCCGATACGCCTGCGTGTTCCCGGCGCTTGTCGACGATTGCGAGCGGCGCATTGTTGAGGCGCTTGGCCAAGGCCCGGGCGCGGACCACGCCGCCAACATCTGGCGATACGACCATGATGTCCTTGTCGCCATGGCGCGACTTGATGTCCTCGCTGATCACCGGTGCGCCATAGAGATTGTCGGTCGGGATATCGAAGAAACCTTGAATCTGTCCGGCGTGGAGGTCGACGGTCAAGACCCGGTCGGCGCCTGCTTCGGTAATCAGGTTGGCGACCAGCTTGGCCGAGATCGGCGTGCGCGGTCCGGGTTTGCGGTCCTGCCGGGCATAGCCGAAATAGGGAATGACAGCGGTGATGCGCTTGGCCGAGGCGCGGCGCAGCGCGTCGATGCTGATCAGCAATTCCATCAGATTGTCATTGGCCGGGTGGCTCGTCGACTGGACAACAAACACATCCTCGCCGCGGACATTCTCGTGGATTTCTATGAAAATTTCGTCATCGGCAAAGCGCTTCACGCTGGCATCGGTCAGCGGAATATCCAGATATTCGGCAATTGCGGTAGCGAGCGGCAGATTGCTGTTGCCGGACATGAGTTTCATAATGGCGTTTCCCCGATGGCGGCGGGCCGCCAGAATCGCCAGCGACACCCCATGACAATTTTGTGACCCTGTTAGACAGGTGGCCGGGAAATCAAAAGAGGCATTTCACTTTATCCACCCCATTTGCCTCAGTTTGGCGACATGGCTGCGCGCGACGGGTATTCTCAGGTCGTTTTTCAAGACGAGGCGCCAGTTGCGCTCCAGCCTTTTCACCCGGACCACGCCTTCGGCGGCCACCCACCAGCTGCGATGAACCTGGGTGCCATCGCTACCATCCATTTCCGCCATCGCATCACCGAGCCGCATAAGCAGCATCTCGCTGCGATGTTCCGCATGAACCCGGACATAATGGTCCTCCACCGACAGAGCGATGATTTCAGAGGGGAATCCAACCGGTAGCCGTTCGTGCAACCTGACCTTTTGGCCGATTGCAGGTGCGACAGCTTTCTCCCTCGGGTTCAAAATTTCCTGCCCGGGCGACTCTCCGCGCTCATCATCATCGCTCAAGAAAAGTTTCCGCATCAGCGTGGCGATTGCCAATCCGATGCCTGCGCATTGCAGATATAACAGGCCAAACCCCTCGCCGAGCATCGGACCAGACAATTGCATGCCATTGATGGCATAGCCGATCAGAAAGGCGAGCGGGAAGGATGCGACGCCAACCGCGATGCCGAGCGTCAGCATCAGCGGCAGGCCGCTCATTTCGTGCAGCCAGCTGGCTGTACGCGTAATCGGTCGGAAAATCAGATAGCCGACAAGAATGAAGCCAACCCAATAGGCCAAGCGCAGGGCAAGTGGCATCGAATAGGTTCCGAACGGCCCGAGCAAACCGAGAACAAGGCCTATTCCAGCAATGATCAGCAATTCAACGCTTATTCTGCGAGACAAAACTGGCTCCTTCTCCTGCCTGTCCACGCTTCGTGAATGGCCAGCCGGTCCATTATGACGCGATTGACGAAAAAGAAAACCGGTCTGCGCAACTCCCGTCGCCATCTCCCGGTGAACCGCCATGCTGCTTGCAGATTCACCGACGCAGGGAGCATGTTCAATGACCAAACCAACTGTTCAAAAGGGCTTTTCACCCCAGACCATCATTCTGACCATAGCAGCGACAATCCTGTTCACGCTCGTTCTCATCGCACTGTCCGCGCTGGCGGCCGACCCGCCCGGCCAGGCGTCCGGGCGTCGGGGCATGTCGCTTCCGCTGATCATCCATCTGGCAACCGTCGTTCCGGCCATCCCGCTCGGGGCGGTTGTTCTTTACCGACGCAAGGGGGACGCAATGCACAAGCTGCTCGGCAAGATATGGGCGAGCTTGATGTTGATTACGGCGATTGCCACCTTCTGGCTGGGAGATCTGGGCGGCGGCTTGTTGGGCAGCGGTCTGAGCTTCATCCACCTTTTTTCCTTCCTGACCCTGTTTTCGATCCCCTATGCCATCTGGCAAGCCCGTCGCGGTAATATCGCCGAGCATTATCGCGCCATGCAAGGACCCTATATCGGCTTGATTATCGCTGGCCTTTTTGCCTTTATCCCCGGTCGTTTGCTGGGCGGATTGGTTTTCTGAAATTGGGACAAACATAAATCATTTGCTGTCGTCGTCCGCCCTTTCTATCAGAGCGCGATGACGGAAAAACTAACCATCACCATGGCGCAATTGACCCAGAGCGTCGGCGATTTGCGCGGCAATGCCGATGCGATGATCGCGGCCCATGGCGCGCGGCCGGACAGTGATCTGATCGTCTTTCCCGAACTGCAGCTGATTGGCTATCCGCCCGAGGACCTGGTGCTGAAGCCCGCAGTGTGGGAGCGGGCGAAGGGAGAGCTCGACCGGCTCGCCGCCGCCACCGCCGGTCCGGGTCCGGCGATGCTGGTAGGATCCATTTTCCGGGAAGGCGGCAAGCTCTATAACGGCATTGCCTTGCTGGAAGGCGGCCATATCCGCGATATCCGGTACAAGGTCGAACTGCCCAATTACGGGACCTTTGACGAGAAGCGCCTGTTCGCGTCCGGTCCCTTGCCCGAGCCGATCGATTTCAGGGGCTGCAAGATCGGCCTGCCGATCTGCGAGGACGTCTGGTTCCCCACGGTCTGCGAACATCTGAAATCGCAAGGCACGGATCTGTTCATTTCCGTCCATGGCAGTCCCTATGAAGTCGAGAAGGATGACATGCGGCTCGGCCAAGTGGCAACCAGGCGGGTCCGCGAAACCGGGATACCGATGCTGTTCCTGAACCGGGTCGGCGGCCAGGACGAGATCGTGTTCGACGGCGCCAGTTTCGTGCTCAACGGCGACACCAGCGTGATGCACCAGTTGCCCGACTGGGACGAGACGATTGTCGATACTCACTGGTCCTGTGAAGACGGCAAATGGACCTGCGCGCCGGGAGAAATCCACGCGCTGGATGATCATCCTGCCGATATCTACAACGCGATGATCGTCGGGCTGCGCGACTATGTGAACCGCAATCGTTTTCCCGGCGTAATTCTGGGGCTGTCGGGCGGGATCGACAGCGCGCTGTCGGCAGCGGTAGCGGTCGACGCCCTGGGCGCGGACCGGGTGTGGAACGTGATGATGCCGTCGCGCTTCACCTCGCAGGAGAGTCTCGACGATGCCGCGGGCTGCGCCGAGATGCTGGGCACCCGGCTCGACACCATCCCGATCAACCCGGCGGTTGAGGGTTTCGACGCGATGCTGGAAGACAGTTTTTCCGACAGCAATGTCGATATCACCGAAGAGAATATCCAGTCGCGGATACGCGGTGTCACCCTGATGGCGATGTCGAACAAGTTCGGACACATGCTGCTGACCACCGGCAACAAGAGCGAAATGAGCGTCGGCTATGCGACGATCTATGGCGATATGGCGGGTGGCTATTCGGTGCTGAAAGATGCCTACAAGCTGACCGTGTTCAAGCTGTCGAAGTGGCGCAACGCCAACAAGCCAAGCCTGGGCATGGGGCCCGATGGTCCGGTGATGCCTGAGCGAGTGATCAGCAAGCCGCCGAGCGCGGAATTGCGCGATAATCAGAAGGACAGCGACAGCTTGCCCGACTACGAGATTCTCGATCCCTTGCTGCACGGCCTGATCGAGGAAGAACTGTCGGTCAACGATCTGGTGGCGCGGGGATTTGACCGGGAAACGGTGGTGCGGATCGAGCGCTTGCTCTATATCGCCGAGTACAAGCGGCGCCAGGCCCCTCCGGGGGTCAAGCTGGGCGCCCGCAATTTCGGCCGCGACCGGCGCTATCCGATCACCAACGCATTCAGGACCGTATGACCATAAAAACCCGCTTCGCCCCGTCCCCGACGGGCCATCTCCATGTCGGCAATATCCGCACCGCGCTGCACAACTGGATGTTCGCGAGGAAGGAAGGCGGAACATTTCTGCTGCGGCTGGATGATACCGATGCCGAGCGGTCGAAGGAGGAATATGTCGAGGCGATCCGTGCCGATCTGGCCTGGCTGGGGCTGGCACCCGACGAGGAGCAGAGACAGTCGTCGCGGTTTGATCGCTATGAAGAACAGCTGGAACAGCTGAAAGCATCGGGTCGGGTCTATCCCGCCTATGAAACCGCGCAGGAACTGGACCTGAAGCGCAAGATCCAGCTGGGCCGCGGCAAGCCGCCAATCTATGACCGGGCGGCGCTGGAACTAAGCGTCGCGCAGCGAGCCGAACTGGAAGGGCAGGGGCGGAGGCCGCACTGGCGCTTCAAGCTGGATCACGACCGGCCGATCACCTGGACCGACAGGATACGGGGCGAGCAGCATTTCGATCCGTCGCTGTTGTCCGATCCGGTGATCCGGCGCGAGGACGGCAGCTGGCTCTATATGCTGCCTTCCGCGATCGACGATATCGACATGGGGATAACCCATGTCGTGCGCGGCGAGGATCATGTCGCCAATACCGCAGTGCAAATCCAGATGTTCCATGCGCTGGGTGCCGAGCCGCCGGCATTTGCGCATGAGGCGCTGCTGGTCGGGACTGAAGGCAAGCTGTCGAAGCGGCTGGGGTCGCTCGGCGTCAGCAGCTTTCGCGAGAAGAATATCGAACCGCAGGCGATTGTCGCCCTGCTTGCCCGGATTGGAACCAGCGACCCGGTCGAGCCGATCGCCGATGTCGGGCTGTTGATCGCCAGTTTCGATTTCGGTCGCTTTGGCCGGGCACCGGCGCGGTTTGACGAGGAAGAACTGGCGCAGCTCAACCAGAAGATCGTGCATCTGCTGGACTATGACGCGGTAAAGGGGCGTTTGCCGGAGGCGATGGGCACTGCGGCGTGGGAGGTCATCCGGCCGAACCTGCACGATATGGGCGATGTCGCGCCATGGTGGCAGGTCGTGACGGGACCGGTATCCGTGCCGGAAATGTCGGCGGAAGACCGGGAGTTTCTGTCTGTCGCTCACGCCAAAATGGAAGAACTGGAAGCATCTGACGAGATCTGGAAGGACCTCACCAACGCCCTCAAGACGGCCACTGGTCGCAAGGGCAAGCCCTTGTTCATGCCATTGCGCCAGGCGCTGACCGGGCTCGACCATGGTCCGGATATGAACGCGTTGCTGCCCTTGATCGGCCGGGATGCCGCGCTCGACAGGCTCGCCCGCGCTTCCGCATAAGATATTGTAAATAAAGACAATGTTTAGATGAGATCATCATTTGCAAAATGATATGTAATGGTATAACATTACAACTGGCGACAGGGCCAGACAGTCATAAGACGCGGCCTCTCCGCCATTTTTGAGGATGATTGAGAGGATAGGATCATGAGCTATGTTTCCGCGTATGAAAACAACACGCCGCGCTCGAAGGGGATCATCATGGCGGGCGCCGTCCATGCGGTGATAATCGCCGCGGTGATCGCAATGCCGGGTATCGAGATTCCGGATAAATTCAACGGCCCGTTCATTGCCAAACCCATAGCGAAGCCGCAGCCGCCGGAGCCGGTTATCGAAGACCCACCGTCCAAGCCGCGATTGGCGGAGCAGAACAAGCCCAGGGTGCCGGACCAGGTGCTTGTCGATGTTTCGACTTTTCCGATCAAGCCAGTGGGGACCTATTCGGATTTGGACGGCAGCGAACTGGCGGTCGCGGGAACGGGTGATGCGATTCCCTTCGACCCGATCCGGATCGCCCCGGAACCGGTGATCGTCGGAGCCCGCCTCAACAGTCGCTATGCGGACCGGTTTCAGCCCGCCTATCCCCCCGGCCAATTGCGGCTCGAACGCGAAGCCGAGGTCACCGTCCGGGTACTGGTGGGCAGTGATGGCCGGGTGAAGCAGATCGAACTCGTCGACTCGCCGCACGAGGATTTCTGGAACGCGACCCGCAAACAGGCGCTGAAAAGCTGGCGGTTCACGCCGGCGACGCGAGACGGCAAACCGTTTGAAAGCTGGATGACGCTGAAAGTCCGCTTTGAAATCAATAGCTGACCGCTTGCCCGGGTGACCCGGCCCCTGTTTGTCCGCCAAATTTGCGGGAAGGGCTGGTCATCCGGGCTTGCGCACACTATTTGAACGGCATGGGAATGTTAAAAGATGCATCGGTGACAGGCGGCTTTGGCGACCTGATCGCCGTCTTTCGCCAGAGTGAGCCGGGGGAACGCCTGCTGCCGGCGGTGCTGGCGATCGCCTGCACGGCATTCATCCTGTTCCTTTTCTATCTGGATCCGAAGGTAAATACTTACACTTATGTCGCGCAGGAGGTCATTTATGTCGAAAACTGGACAAATGATCGCACCGATGAGGAGATTCTGCACGATCGCTGGGAAGTTCAGTGCCTGAAGGACAAGCTGGAAGCGGAACGGCGCGAGGCGATGAAGGAACTCGGACGGATGTCCGGGATGGACGTCGAGGAAATCGAACGCGAAGCCAAAGCGGCCCGCAAGGCGCGCGGTGAGGTTGAGGTAGAACGCCCCGCCGGGCTGCAATGCTGAATGCATCCGCCGACGCGCGCTATATGGCAGTCGCGCTGGCGCTTTCCGAGCGAGGTCGCGGACGCATCGGTACCAATCCGAACGTTGGTTGTCTGATCGTCAAGGACGGTATCATATTGGGCCGTGGCTGGACCCAGCCGGGCGGGCGGCCGCATGCCGAGGAAATGGCGCTGGCACAGGCTGGCACCGCGACAAAGGGCGCCGACATATACGTCACGATGGAGCCCTGTGCCCATGACAGCACCCGCGGCCCGACCTGCAGCATCGCCATTATCGCTGCCAAACCGCGCCGAGTGATTGTGGCGACCCTCGATGCCGATGAACGCACCAGGCGCAGGGGGATCGACCGGCTGGGCGATGCCGGCATTCCCGTCTCGGTCGGTATCCGCGAATGGGAGGCGCGCCGCGCGATGGCGGGCTTCCTGTGCCGGATTGAGAAGGGACGTCCGTTCGTGACCCTGAAACTGGCGCTGTCGCTGGACGGCT
>CAWUKF010000042.1:0-13007 GCA_963922745.1 uncultured Sphingomonadales bacterium | reverse complement strand
AGTCTGGGCCGTGTCTCAGTCCCAGTGTGGCTGATCATCCTCTCAGACCAGCTAAAGATCGTCGCCTTGGTGAGCCTTTACCTCACCAACAAGCTAATCTTACGCGGGTTCATCAAAGGGCGATAAATCTTTGGTCCGAAGACATTATGCGGTATTAGCTCAAATTTCTCTGAGTTATTCCGCACCCTATGGTAGATCCCCACGCGTTACGCACCCGTGCGCCACTAGATCCGAAGATCTCGTTCGACTTGCATGTGTTAAGCATGCCGCCAGCGTTCGTTCTGAGCCAGGATCAAACTCTCAAGTTTGATGTCCTGTAATGGTGGCACAAACCGAAGTTTGCCATCCACCGAAACAGCTTCATTTCAAGGAGCCGTTCCTGCACAAATCTTTTTTACGTATATGGATACATATAAAGGACATGTTCGGTAACATGATCGAGCCGAAGCTTTCTCACGAAACCTATGGAACGACTTAACTTACCAGAGCACCGGAACCTTGAAGTTCCCGGGTCTGGGGCCGCCGCCCACATGTCCCTTCATCTATTATTACAATGTCAAAGAGCCCGTCAAAAAGCGCAGACAACGATTTTTCCCGCTATTGCTACCGGGGAGAACCGTTGTTTCAAATTTTGACGACCAACGCTGTGGGGCCCGTGTGAGCCGCTTCGTGCCGGTGAAGAGGTCTCTAGATGGATGGCCTGATTCGGTCAACAATGTTTTTCACTTTTGTTTCAAAATTATTCGTAATTGACCGTTAGAACGGCTTTTCAGGCGAATTAGAGGTATCCAGACCGTTGCACCATGTTGAATGAATCCGCTCCATCAGCCAGCGATAGCACGTTCGGGAATCGCGTAAGAAGCGCAGTTTTCTGGCGTTCCGGCACGCAAATTCTGTCACAGATCATTGCCTGGGGCTCTACCCTGGCGGTCATCCGCATCCTGAATCCGGAAGATTACGGAATTTTTGCGATGACCCAGGTTATTCTCGTTTTTCTGAGTTTCCTGAACGGATATGGCCTGGTCAGTTCGATCATCCAGGCGGAGAAAGTGGAGACCATCCAGATTCGCCAGGCGTTCGGCATGCTTTTGTTGCTCAATGGGGGAATCGCGATTCTCCAGCTGATTCTCGCATCGGTTGCGGCAGACTATTATCGCCAGCCGGTGGTCGCCGATCTGCTGCGGGTGCAGGCGCTTATCTATCTGGCGACTCCCTTCATGGCGTTGCCCGAAGCTCTGCTGACGCGGAACCTGGAATTCAAGAAGCCAGCGATCATCAATCTCATCTCGGCGGTGGTGGGTGCCGTCACGGCTCTATACTGCGCTTATAATGATTATGGCGTGTGGACTCTGGTCTATGCGCCGCTGGCGATATTCTGGAGCCGGGCGATCTGCCTGGTGATCGCGGTCAAATTCTACATCTGGCCGACCTTCAACTTCAGGGGCGCAGGCGCGATGTTCGGATTCGGGGCAACGTTGCTGGCCAGCCATCTGTTCTGGACGATCCAGAGCCAGTCCGACATCTTCATCGCCGGCCGCCATCTCGATCCGCACGATCTTGGCCTTTATGCCGAGGCCCTGTTCCTTACGACGATCATCGCCGCCAAATTCGTTCCGCCCCTCAATGAAGTCGCCTTTCCGGCCTATGCCCGGCTGCAATCCGATCCCCGCGCCCTCGCCTGGTCCTTCCTGAAGGCGATTCGGCTGGTCATGCTGATATCCTGCCCGCTCTATTTCGGCATGGTGGTCACCGCCTATCCGCTGGTGGAGACCTTGTTCGGGCCGAAATGGACCGAGATGTCGCCCTTCGTCGCGATTCTCGCGCTGGCGATGCCGGTGATGACGCTGCAGATAATGTTTACCCCGGCCAATAATGCGCTTGGTCGTCCGCAGGTGACCGCACGGACCAATATGTTCGGCGCTGTTCTGATGCCGGTCACCTTTCTGATCGCGATCCAATATGGAGTCTACGGCCTCGCCTGGGGCTGGGTGATCGCCTTTCCGCTGCTGACGATCTTCACCTATCTGCAATCGCATCGCCATATCGGCATTGGTGCTAGGGAAATCGGCGCAGCGGTGTGGCCGGGCCTGTCCGGCTCGATCGCCATGGCGGTGGTCGTATATTGCGTGGACCAGCTGCTGCCCGAGATGATCGTCTATGCGCGACTCGTGATCCTGGTCGCGACCGGCGGTCTTGCCTATGTCGGCATGCTGTACGTACTGGCCCGGCCGACGCTGGTCGAGGCGATCCAACTGGTCGTCCGCCGCAAGCCTCCACAGCCGGTACCGGCAGCCCTCAGTTCTGAACAGGCCTGACCAACCGGGCGTGCTGTCGGCACACCCCTGACTAAATTGCCCATTGTCGAACCCGGGCGACAAGCGCAGCATCCTAGCGATGGAACATATAGTATCGCTCGCTGCCGGCACATTGCCTGAATTCCAACCGGAGCAGGTGGCCCGCGCCGCCGGGGAATCGGGGTTCAGCCATTGCGGCTTTACGATCGAGCCAGACCAGTGGGATGCGGCAGCGCTGGCAGCGACCCGGACAGCGATAGCGGATCACGCGCTTTCGGTACTGGATGTCGAGGTGGTGTGGATACCCGAAGGCGGTCAGCTCACCGACGACCACAAGCTGATCATCGACGCCGGGCTGGAACTGGGTGCGAGCAATGTGCTGGTGGTCAGTTCGGAGCCGGATCAGTGCCGGACAGCCGAGGCCCTGCATCAATTGTGCGACTGGGCCGCCCCCGGCAATATGCGGGTCGCGCTCGAGTTCCTGATGATCACCGCGGTACGGTCGATGGGCGACGCGCTTGCCATCATCCAGAAAGCCGATCATCCGGCTGCGGGGCTACTGATCGACACGATCCATTTCCAGCGGGCGGGCCATCGCCCCGACCAACTGGAAGAACTGGAAGCATCTTTATTGCCCTATACCCAGATCTGCGACGGCAATCTGGAATGCGACGCCAGCTTCGAGGCGTTTCTCGAGGATGCCGTTGATCTACGCAGTTGTCCCGGTGAAGGAGAGCTGCCGGTTGCCGATGTGATCCGGGCGCTGCCCCAAGCGATTCCGCTCAGTCTGGAAATCCGGTCGAAAGCCTATCGCGACCAGTTTCCCGACGCGAGTGACCGTGCGTCGGCCGTGCGCAGAGCCAGCCTGGCCTATCTCGGGCGGAGCGGCATTTCAGTTCGCTAGGTCGACTGGATATAGTCCCGCATCGCCGCAGCTTCGCTTTCGATTTTGTCGATCCGATATTTGACCAGATCACCGATCGAGACAAAGCCGACCAGCTTGCCATCCTCGACAACAGGCAGGTGGCGAATCCGTCTTTTTGTCATCAGCGACAGCGCGCCCATGACGCTCTTGGTCCGCTCGACGGAAATCACGTCCGCGGTCATCACGTCACGCACGACATGATCCATGGCATCATGGCCGTGTCTCCGAAGGCAATGCAGCACATCGCGTTCGGAGAATATGCCGACAACCTCTTCCCCGTCCAGCACCGGAAGCGCGCCGATCCGTTTTTCCGCCAGTATCTCGACGGCTCGAGAAACGGGCACGTCTGCACCACAGCTATGGATCTCGCCGTTGCGCCCCTGCAAAATAGACTGAATAGTCATGGTCCCTCTCCTCGCTTATGATTCTGTTTATTGCACCTCTATAACATATTTTTGAAAGAGAGGGCACTTGATGGTAGCATGCTATGGGTCCACTACAGCGAAATCCGATGGAGATTTTTGTGCCCCAGCCTTCCCGCCTCGATGATCCGCTATATGCCAGCGTCGCGTGGGCGCGATATTGGCGGTTGATGCGCGGCATGGGGAAATTCACCCTGCTTTGTATCGCAGTCGCCTGTGCCATTCTTTTTTACCTGCACGGCTTCGTATCTATTCACATGTATATCGCAACGGCGGGTGGCGTAGCGCTGACCCTGATGCTGATGGCTGCGCTGATGGGACTGGTGTTCCTGTCGAGCGAATCGGGCCATGATGAATCGATCGATGATCCGGTTTCAAGGAGTGTCGATCCCGATGAGTAATGATGATCTGAAAGAATTGGCGAAGCTGCAACCGGTATTGCGGGTGGCGCCGCAACCGCGCGATCTGAACAATAACGGCCATATATTTGGTGGCTGGGTATTGTCGCAAATGGACATCGCCGGCGGCATCATGGCGGCGCGCGTGGCGCGTGGATCAACGGCAACCGTAGCGATCGAGGCGATGGAATTTATCGCGCCGATCCTGACCCGCGATCTGATATCGGTCTATGCCCGGGTCGAGCGGATCGGACGGACGTCCGTTGCGATCCGGCTGGACGTGATTGCATCGCGCAATCTCGATGAAGAAAAGGTTCCCGTGACCAGCGGCCTGTTCACCTTTGTGGCGCTGGATGAAAATCACAATCCAAGAGTCATTCCCGAAGACTCAAAGGAACAATATCTGAAATAGGGTGCGCCTGCAGGTCAGCGCAGTTTGACCCTGTAATCCAGCGTCGCCTCGTCATTGGCCGGAACGGTCACGCGCCACGTCGGAACGCCGTCAATCACCTCGACTCCCTTCGCCCTGCCCGTGATTTCAGAAGCAATTTCCACTTCGACATCGACCGGATGATCGCGAGCATTGGAAATCGTGGCACGCCAATAGGATTTGCTCTTGGTACGCCGCAGCTCGGTCACCGAAAGACGGACATCCGAAGACTGGCCAACGATGATCTCTATTTCATTGTCAATCGCGCGATCCGGCAAATCTCCCTCGCCAGCCAGAAGCGGCCCGACCGAACTATTTTCAAAGACCGCCACCTTGCCGGCGGGCAACGGAATTCCCAGACCCGATTTCTGATCATTCCTGCTGCGCAGGATATAGGACAGCGGCGCGCTGTCGTCGGAATAATCGCTAACGCTGGCAATATAGGCGCGATCATAGCTAACATCCGGCTGCACAATCATCGCAACCTGCTTCTGGCCCTTGGCATTCACCGTGACCCGCTCCGGAACGCGATAGAGTTTGAGGTCGCCCAGATCCTCCTGCTCCGCCACGACCGCCGCAACCGGCGATTCCATTACCGCTCCGCTCCGGCGTTGGGCGGTAACCATGATCGTTTCGCCTGCTCCATCCATCATTGCCATGGGTGCTGGTGGTGGCGGTGGCGGTGGCGGCACCAGATAGCCCGCATGATAAGGCACCTGATCAGTACGCTGCATCGGCCAGCAGCGGATTTGCAGCGCGCCGCCAGTCGGACGCACCTGAACGCCCCGCCCTTCCCGGTTGGGTTCACCGGCGATCGCCATCATATTGGCATTTTCAAAACTCTGGTTGCCGCCATTGGCCACCGTCAGCCAGGCGAACAGGTCCATTTTTGCCGGCGCGCCGGTCTGGCGCTTCTTCACCGTCGCAACATAGTTCGCCTGCCAATCGAAACCCGAAGCCAGGTAGGTCAGTGTCAGTTTCGCGGTTGTCGCACGCGTCGCCGTGGTGAGAATCGACAGGGTCGGTTTTGCCGACAGGTCCGCAGGCAGTTTGGCGAAGGTCATCCGCTCTGGCAGTCCGGTGCATCGCAGGGCCTCAAAACCGTCCTCGCTTTCGAAAATCACGCCGCCGTCCGGGCCAGCGGTGATAATCACGTCTTGCGTGCGAGAAACTCCGGTTGCCTTGTCGGTGCGGGTAATCGAAACCTCGCGCTTGAGATAGGCATCGATCAGGCCCTGCGGCGACAGCAGCCGGGCATCCCGGTTCTTCTCCCGAACATGGTCGGGCAACCCGGTAACGATAGCGCTTTCCGGGAACATGCCTTCGGATACGCCCTCGAAACGGACGATCGTGTCGCCTGCCGGAAGGGTCACGGTCCGGGTTTCCGTGATCAGCGCATAACCCCTTGGCCAGTTGGCGTTGATCGGAGCATCGCCTCGATCCGGGGCGCGGTAGATGGTGATCGAGACATCTTCAGGCCTGTCCGATACGACCAGCTGCTGGGCCGCAACCGGAAGAGCCTGCAGCCCAAGCAAAATCGCCAGATAGCGAGAGAAGCGCAAAAAGATCATGATCCGGAGAGCACCGCGATCAGTAGCGGCTGTCGAAGGTTGCCGTTACCGTCACGCTGCCATTGGCTGGCACTTGCAGGCTCCATTCGACCTTGTCGGCCGAAACCCGTTCGCTGGCCTGGCTTTCCTGCTCGATCCGGACATCTCCCCAGAGGCCCGACTGGGCCAGGTCCACGGTCACTGTCTCCGGACGGGCGTTGGTGACCTCATAGCGCATTCTGGTGCGCCAACGACTGGACGAACGCCGCGTCCGCTCCTCGACGACGGTCTTGACCTTCACGTCGAAGGCCTCGCCGGTCCGGATCGACATGGCCGAGCCCATCGGGGTCGCCTCAATCTGGCTTTCGCCGATAAACTGCGGGTCGCCGCGCCTGTCGCGCATATAGACGCGCATGATTCCGGCAGGCAGTTGGTCCCCCAGACCGCCGGCCCGGGAAGTGGAGAATTTCAGCACGGAACTGGCGCTGGTCACATCGCTGGATCCCAGCCAGCCATTGGTGAATTCGTAGACCTTGCGCGCGGGCGCTGATGTCACATCCAGAAAACTCACCTGCTTCTGCTGGGCGTTTGCCACAGTGGTGCGCTCCGCGAGAGGATAGAGATAATAGTCGCCGAGTCGCTCGCGATCACCGGACTCGGTTCCTGCGCTGTCGATCGTTCCGGTCGGCCATTGCGGAGGACTATTACGGCCTCTTCCGTTATTTGGGCTTCCCGCAACCAGCAGCACATCGGCGTTACGATAGTCGGTACCGCTGTTATTGGTCAGCGTCACCCATCCCTGCACATCCATGGTCTGCCTGGCTTCGTCAAAGAGCGTCACATAGTCCGCTTTCCAGCCGAGCCCGGGAGTCAGATAGCTGAGAGCGGCTGGAACTGTTCCGCCGGTCGACTCGAGCGTGATCGAGAGCGTGGGCCGGGCGCGCAAATTGGGTGGCACCCGGTCAAAGATTACCCGCACCGGCAGCCCGTCGTCGCGCAGCACCTCTATCGTATTGCCAATTTTCATGACCACGCCGCCGTTGGCAGCCAGTATTTCCGCACGCACCCTGGTTTCTGCACCGGTCGCCGGATTTGTGCGGATCAGGGTGACCGTCTGACCCACCGCCTTTTCCATCAGTTTTGCCGGGGTCAGCAGGTCAAAATCGAAATTCTGCTCGACAATGCCGATACCCGGCCCCGACAAAGTTACGGTTTCCGCGCGGATTTGCGCGGAGACATCCGGGAATTGCTGCTTGCTGCGCCCCTTCGGCAGATTCAGGGTTCGCACGTCCTGCACGAGGGCCTGATTATTGTTATAGATCGTAACCGACACATCGCCCTGAGCCGATTCATTCGGCGCGGACTGGCCAATGGCCGGTGCTGCGACGCCAGCCAGCAAAAAACCGGCGAATCCCAAAAGCCGCATATTCTCTCTCCCCATCAATCTAGCGAAACTAACCCATTGAAAGTGAACCTGACCTAAATTTACTCCACCGTATCCGCATCTTCCTGAGGCGACAGCCAGCGGAAACTCACCTTGTCCGGGCGGACGGCCATGTCTTTCTTGCGGATCGCCGTCACATTTTTTTCAGCCAGCAATTTGTCTACGATATTTCGGTCCGCTTCCGAGCCGTTCATCGCCAGCCCCAGCGGACTGCGCCGACTTGCCCAGACGATCAGGTCCAGTTGGCGCGTTGCCTGATCGTCCAGAGCGCCGTCGCTAATATTAAGGTCCGGCAGCTTCAATACGGGCGGGTCAATCTGCACCGTCCACTCGCTGGCCAGTGCCGACACGCGCCGTTCGAGGGCGAGATATGTTTCCAGCGTCGCGCCCGGAAGCGGCTTTGCTGTGACCACTGCCCGTCGCTTTTCCGTATCAATGGCCACATCATCGCTGGATACGCCAGCAATCAGCGCGAGATTTTCCCGCAGCTGCGAGATCTGGATTTCCGCGGCCTGCTGCTGCGCTTTTGCCTGCGTGGCGGCCAGCTCGGCATTGGCAGCATCAACACCGGTCTCCACGCGATATTGCTCGATCTTGACCGCTATCGGACGATCGAATGTCCGGCTCAGCACCCTGGCACTCTTGTCCTGGGCACCGAGCAATATCTTCGGGGTGAATACCGAGGCGGTTACCATTATGGGCTCGGCGCGAAAATCTATGGCAAGCTGAGCGACGCGGGCATTATCGCCGAACTGGTCCTTGATATAGCCGTTGGCGGAGCGCGAGACATTGGCTTCCCAGGCAATTTGCTGAAGGGAATAGCCCAGCGGAATCGCCAGACCGACGAACATCACCACCATGAAGCCAATCTGAAACTGGGATTGGCGTTCGGACAGGTAGGACCGGAACCCGTACAGCCGCGCCATGGCCGAAGCCGTCAGGGCGATGGTCATCAGGTTGGTAAAAAACAACAATGAGGATCCGCCAAACACCGACCAGTTGAAGGTTGCCAAACCAAATCCGACAACGGCAAGGGGCGGCATCAGCGCGGTGGCGATGGCGACCCCGACGATCGTTCCCATCCGTCCGCGGATCATGGCATAGGCACCGGCCAGTGCCGAAAACAGGGCTATCGCCAGATCGAACAAATTGGGTCGGGTGCGGGCCGCTATTTCTGCGGTGACCGTCTGCAGCGGCGACAAGGTGACGACCAGTGCCGCGAATAGCACGGAAATGATCGTGCCGTAGACAATCGCCTTGGCGCTTTCCTTGAGCCAAGTGGAATCACCTATGGCCAGCGCGAACCCAGCGCCCATGATTGGTCCCATCAGCGGCGAGAGCAGCATGGCCCCAATGACGACGGCTGGAGAGGAGAGGAGCAGACCGAGAATCGCAATGCCGGCCGACATGGATGTCATGAACGCAAAATGCGGGCTGAAGCCGCTGTCCTCTCGCACCTTGTCAATTACTGCCTGCTGATCGACACCCGCCCGCACGGCAATTCGCCACCATCGGCGGAACAGACGAATACTTCCGGCAACCGGAGCAAAGGGCTCCGAGAGCGGTTTCGACGGAGGCGGATCGGGGCGGACGCCGTCGGGCTGCGTATTATTCATACACGAGTCTTAGCGCCGGCAAACGGCCGCGAACAGTCAAACCTCACCTGAGCCGTAATTGAATAATGAAGAATTTTGCCTTTTATCAAGAAACCGTATCACCTATATATGGCACGACGGCTATGCTGCCGCGCTCAGGAGCCTTGACAGGAGCCAATTATGCCCCGCCCCGAAACCGATATTGCGGCCACCCGCGCCAAGATCATGGATGCCGCCGAACATATAATCCAGGAGCGAGGCGCGATCAGCTTCACCATGACCGATCTCGCCACCGCGGTCGGCATGTCGCCGTCGAACCTGTACCGGTTTTTCGAGAGCAAGGACGCGCTGGCCGAAGCCATGGCAGGCGAATGGTTTGCCGACCTTGAAATCATCATGGAAGAGCTGGTTTCCGCGGAGATGCCGGTCGAAGAGAAGCTCTACCAGTTTTTTGCCAAGCGGCTCATTGTGAAGCGCGCACGCTTCGCAGACGATCCGGGTCTCTTCGAATCCTACATGGAATTGGGGGACGAGCATTTTGAAGTGATCAAAGGATATGTCGATCTGGCCGACCATTATATGGCAACGATCCTCGCCGAAGCGATGGAGCAGGGCTATTTCAAGGGGCTCGAGCTCGATACAGTCGTGTCTCTGGTCAACACCATGATGCAGCCCTTCTGCAACCCCAAGCTGATGATGCAGATGATGCATCTGGCCACCGAGGAGCGCCTGAGGATCGTAATCAACACCATCCTGAGCGGGCTACGGGCCGATCAAGAGCAGCCCATCATCAAGCCTGAACTACATGTCGCCGGCTAGGCGTCTTTTGCCAGCCACTGTTTCATCATGGCTGGCGGCGGCGACGGGTTCATGTCCGTCTCGTCCAGCGCCGCCAGAGCGCGCTTGCGATCTTCGCCGGTGAAACTGCCAGTTGTCAGGCAAAATTCAACCGCGTTGCCATTGGGGTCGCGTGTGTAGATTGAATGACACCAATTATGGTCGATTTCCAGCACGTCGAGACCGGCCGCGTTCCATCTGTCCCGCCAGGCAGTCAGATCTTCTGCGGTGTCGACGGAAAAACTGTAGTGATTGGTTCCCTGCGGCATGCCTGCGGCCTCGTTAAGGTCGAATGAATATTCGGCTTGGGCAGGCGTATCCATCAACTCCCAAAAGGCGATGAACCGGCTGTCATCGCCATCCATGCGGTAGAAAAAATGCTTGCCCCAGCCGCCGCCCATCACCGGCGCGATTTCGACCTTGACCAGTTCGAAACCCATGATCCCTTCGTAAAAGGCGTGGATCGCCTTCATGTCCTTGGCTGCCAGCGCCAGATGGTGGTAGCTCATTGCTTCGCGTCCTTCCGTTTGTCGACCATGCCCATGACATCCGCTGTTGCACCGTCGGGTGCAGGGATTTCGACGACGCGCTCGGCAACATCGTCAAATTCCAGCTTCAGCGCGCGGCTCATCACCGCGTGCATCATGTAGGTGCAGGTGATGTAGGTAAGCTCGAGTATCTCGACTTCACCGAGATGCTTTTTCAGCGCATCGAACACACCATCGGGCACCCTGCCCCGCTCGAGCACGAGACAATCAGTATAGGCCAGAACGGCGCGCTCGACCTCGTTGAAGCAATCGGCGACCGACCAGTTGGGGATCGCCGCGACCTGTTCGTCCGAATAGCCTTCGAAACGCATCGCCTTGCTATGCTGGGAATAGACGAATTGCGAACCGACCGCATAGCCGGCGCGGATCTGGCCGAGTTCGCGCAGTTTCGGGTCGAGCTTGCGATTGGGCGAACGGTAGAAGCCAAAGCCCTCGGTCGTGTGTTTGAACGCATCGGGAACCTGGGCAAAGACGGTCCACCAGTTGCCCGGCGTGCCGGTTGCGGTGCCGGGCTCCGCCACCGGATCGCGGTCGCCGAACAGCATGTCGTAGAGACCGATAATATAATCGTCGGTCACCTCGGACCGGGGTATTTCGCGCAGTCGGGGCATGGCTCTCTCCTATGCCCCGACTATGCACAATTAGACTTGGCTTTCTAGCCTTTCGCTAAATTCCGCAGCACATATTGCAGGATGCCGCCGTTGAGGAAATATTCCATTTCATTGGCGGTATCGATCCGGCAGATGGTCTGGAAGGTCGACGTCGTGCCATCGGCGCGGGTCATTTCGACTTCGACGTCCTGCAGCGGTTTCAGCGTGGCGACGCCCTTGATCGTGAAGCTCTCGCTGCCATCGAGGCTGAGGATCTCGCGATCGGTGCCTTCGGCGAACTGCAGCGGCAGCACGCCCATGCCGACGAGGTTCGACCGGTGGATCCGCTCGTAGCTTTCGACGATGACCGCGCGGACGCCGAGCAGGTTGGTGCCCTTTGCCGCCCAGTCGCGGGAGGAGCCGGTGCCGTATTGCTCACCACCGATTACGACCAGCGGGGTGCCGTCGGCCTTGTGCTTCATCGCGGCGTCGTAGATCGGCATGATCTGGCCGTTGTACTTGGTGTAGCCGCCTTCCTTGCCGTCGGCCATTTCGTTCTTGATTCTGATGTTGGCGAAGGTGCCGCGCATCATGACTTCGTGGTTGCCGCGGCGACTTCCGTAACTGTTGAAATCTTGCTTGCTAACCTGATGATTTTTAAGATATTCTCCGGCCGGACTGTCTTCCTTGATGGCGCCGGCGGGAGAGATATGGTCGGTGGTTATGCTGTCACCCAGCAGCGCCAGCGTCTTCGCCTCGATGATGTCGCTGATCGGCTCCGGCGTCATCGTCATGCCTTCAAAATAAGGTGGGTTGGCGACATAGGTCGAGCCGGCGCGCCACTGGTAGGTTGCGCCGCCGGTGACATCGATCGCCCGCCACTGCTCGTCACCATCATAGACATTGGCATAGCGGCTCTGGAACATCTCGCGGTTGACGAAGCTGTTGACCATGTCGGTGATCTCGGCGTTGGTCGGCCAGATGTCCTTGAGGAACACGTCCTCGCCATCCTTGCCCTGCCCGATCGGCGTCTCGTACATGTCGAGCCGCACCGTGCCCTTGAGCGCATAAGCGACAACCAGCGGCGGCGAGGCGAGATAGTTGGCGCGCACGTCCTGCGACACGCGGCCTTCAAAATTGCGGTTGCCCGAGAGCACCGAGGCGGCGACCAGATCATGCTCGTTGATCGCCTTGCTAATCGCGACCGGCAGCGGGCCACTATTGCCGATACAGGTGGTGCAGCCATAGCCGACGAGGTTGAAGCCGAGATAATTCAAGTCCTCGGTCAGGCCGGCCTTGTCGAGATAGTCGGTGACCACCTGCGACCCCGGCGCCAGCGATGATTTGACCCAGGGCTTGCGTTGCAGGCCGCGCTCGCGGGCCTTGCGCGCGACCAGACCGGCGGCGATCAGGACATTGGGGTTGGAGGTGTTGGTGCAGCTGGTGATCGCGGCGATCGCGACATCGCCATGGGCAAAGCCCTGGTCGCTGCCGTCGACATCGACGCGCTTGCCGTCATCATCAACCCCGAACACTTCCTTGAGATCGCGGTTGAAGCCCTCGTCAAGCTCGGCCATCGACACGCGCTGCTGCGGCAGCTTTGGCCCCGACAGCGACGGCACGACGGTGCCGATGTCGAGTTCCAGCGTCTTGGTGTAGATCGCGTCCTTGGTGGTCTCGTCATAGCGCCAGAAGCCTTGCTCCCGCGCGTAAGCTTCGGTCAGCGCGATATCCTGGGCGCTGCGGCCGGTGAGCTCGAGATATTCCAGCGTCTTTTCATCGATCGGGAAATAGCCGCAGGTCGCGCCATATTCCGGCGCCATATTGGCGATGGTCGCGCGGTCGGCGAGCGAAAGCACTTTCAGGCCATTGCCGTAAAATTCGACGAAGCTGCCGACCACGCCGACTTCGCGCAGCATCTGCACGCAGGTCAGCACCAGATCGGTCGCGGTGATGCCCTCGTTCAGCTTGCCG
>CAWUKF010000041.1:0-13091 GCA_963922745.1 uncultured Sphingomonadales bacterium | reverse complement strand
GGCGGAATCGTCAGTTGCTGGAGCAGACGCTCGAGCGTCTGCACCGGGTAGAAGATTCCCTTCGCACCGACAACGCGGCTGGAGCCGTATCGAACCAGCCTGAAACACAATTGCGCGATGGAACGAATGGTTGAAGGAAATCTTGGCGTGGGGCCTGTTTTCCAGCTTGCCGGACATCCGACAACGCGGCTCCCTATTCGTCGGCTGACCCATCCGATCGCCACATCGCGGCTTATCATTGCCATCATCGTCTCGGTCATCCTTTGCCAGGTCTGGTTGATCTTTGAACGGGCGATCAACTGGGACGAGTTTCTCCATTTCGGGCAAATTTATGAACTGGCGGATGGACGGCTGCGGAGCAGTATCCAGACTTTGCCGACGCGGCTGTTCAGCTGGGCGACGCTGGTATCGCAGGATGTCATTGCCCAAATCCAGGCGATACGGCTGGTCATGCTCGCATGTGCGGTGCTTACCGCAGCGAGCATCATTGCATTGGCGCGGCGACTGGTATCCCTAGAGACCGCGCTGCTTTGCGGGCTTGTCTATCTGACGGCCGGTTTCGTCTTTACCAATGCCTTTACCTTTCGCACCGATCCGGTGATTGCCGCCGCACTGATGGCTGCCTTGTGTGTGTTCGCCTTCGGGCACCTGACCTGGATGCGAGCCGCTCTTGTCGGCATTCTGATCGGCGTGGCGGGGGCGCTGTCGATCAAGAGTATTTTCTACCTTCCATGTTTCGCTGCGGTCGCCTGGTTGCACTGGTCCGGTCAGGATATCCGCAAGCTGCGAATCCTGTCGCATTTGCTGGTGGTACTGGCGGCCTCCATATTGACCTTTGCGCTGCTGATCGGCCTGCATGGGGCGGGGCTTCCGGCAAGCGAACCGCAGGCCGGCAATCTGGAACGAACGGTCGGAAACTTCCTGCGTTTTTTCGAGTTTGAGCAGATACGCTATGTCTTTGCCGAGAGCATATTTGCGCCATTGATAACCATCGGTCTGGTTGCACTGCCATTCGCGGCCCGGGGTTTGCCGAGGCAGACCAAGATCCTGTTGGTCGGGCTGTGCGGACCGCTGCTTTGCCTGCTCTTCTATCGCAACACCTTTCCCTATTTCTTCACCTTCATTCTGCCGCCCGTCTGCGTCGCGATTGCACCAGTTTTGGCAAGACTTGTCGCCCGTTACGGCCATATTCCCGTGATCATATTTGCGATGATCGGCCCGGTCTTCCTATTGGCAAAGGAACCCTATGGCACCCTGGACCGGCAACGCGCGACCATCGCAGAGGTCGAACGCCTGTTTCCAGAGCCGACGCCTTATCTGTCCTATTCCGGCTATGTCCCCCACTACCCTCGGCAATTTCCATCACTCATTTCCGGCGTTGGCTTGCGTCGCTATTGGATGGAGCGCAACGGCCAAATCACGCGTGACATAGAGGCCGGGCGAATTGCATTTGTCATTGCTACCGGCGACGCGCTTGATGCTGTCTATAATGGCGCCGGATCGACGCAAATCCTGCCCGAACGTGACGTTGCGGCGCTGCGTTCGAATTTTCTTCAATATAGCGATACCATCTATATCCTGGGCCGAAAGGTCTGTCCGCAGGATGGCCGCCAGACAGTCCAGATATTTCGTAGAGGCGTCTATTCGCTCCAAGGCCAAGGTCTCGTGATCGATGGCCAAGGTCTGACCGACGGTGCTAGTATCGAGCTTCAGGCAGGACCCCATCAAATGATACTGGAAAAGGGCGCGTGCGTGAAATTGTGGGCGCTTGACCATGTTCCGACGCTGCCGGCGGACTTTCCATCCGGACCGATTGCGGGAGGCTTCTAGGCCGTGACTTCCAAACAGGATGCCTTCAACTCTCCCGTGGGGGCGAATATTCTTTTCCTTACCTCTACCCTTCCGCGGTTTGCAGGTGACATGCAGCCGAGTTTTGTGCTCGACCAGGCCCATGCCTGGAAAGCTGAGCGACCGCAGGACCGGGTGACCATATTGGCTCCGCATGACGAGGGGGCCTTGCGCGGCGAGAAGATCGGCCAGGTCGAGGTGCGGCGGTTTCGCTATTTCCGTCCGGTCCGATGGCAGCGGCTAGCCTATCCGGCGATCTTGCCCAACATCAAGAGCCGACCGATTACCGCGCTGCTGATCATACCGTTTCTGATCGCTGAATTTTTCGCCACCTATTGCCTGGTCCGGAAAGAAAGGATTGACTTGGTCTATGCCCACTGGGTCATGCCGCAGGGCCTGATTGCCTATCTGCTCAGACTGATTTTCGGGACACCCTACGTGATCCAGAACCATTCCTCAGACCTGGAAGTATTTTCGAGACTGGGCCCGCCAGGCCGGTCGCTGGCGCGCCGGATTATCAGGGCTTCCGATCGGCTGTTTTGCGTGAACGGGCGACAAAGGCAATATGCCCTGAACCTGTTCCAGGCGTCGGACAGGCAGCAGATGCATTCGAAAATTGTCACCCTGCCAATGGGCGTCGCGTCGGATTTTGCCAGTCAGGACAGGTCATCCTATGGACCGGGTTCATCATTCCTGTTTGAGCTGGGAACCATTTCGCGTCTGTCGCGAAAAAAGGGGCTGCCTTTCCTGATCGAAACCGTCAGCCGGCTGCACAGGCAAGGCGCGCGCGTTGTTACGGGCATTGCCGGCGATGGTGAAGATCGCGAAGCGCTCAAGGCCCTTGCCAGCGATGCCGATGTCAAGTTTACCGGCTTCTTGCAAGGCGCGGACAAGCAGGAGTTTTTTGAGCAAACCAAGATATTCGTCTTCACCTCGGTGGCGGCGGGATCGGACGTGGAAGGCCTACCCGTGTCACTGCTGGAAGCACTGTGCCTCGGCAAGATGGTGATCGCGAGTCGCGACACGAACATTGAGATGCTGCCCGAATGGGATTTGCTCAGGGAACAAATTTTCTTCCTGGAAGATCCGAGTGATATTGACGCATTTGAACGGGTCGTCAGGGAGGCGCTCGCACTGGATCAAACAGAACTGGCGGAAAGATCCGGACGAATCAAGACGATCATGGCGCGCTACCGCTGGGATCATCTGATCCGGGAATATCTCGCTGCGGCAGTCTAGAGAAGACGTCGGCGCAATTCGCCGACCAACTTGTCATATTGCGCCCGCAGATCGGGTGCGGCCTTCGCGATACAGTCCCAGAAAGCCGAAGGGTCCTGATTCAGGCCAATGACCTGGTCTGAGACCAGCTCAGCGTCAAAGGTCCGGGCATCATGTACATAATCCCCCAATCCAAGATCCTCGTAGGCTCCCCATCCCTTTCGTTCATAGGCGAGATGAACGGCGGGTCTGCCGGCGATGAGGCTGGCAATGGCACCATGCAGTCGCACCGAGACCACCGCTCCGCCCCGACCGGTCTCGAGCATCCCGGCCAAAGTGCCGTCATCGCCCATGCCGTTTCTCTGATAGAAGGCGCGGTCGCTGCGGTCGCCGACCACGTCAGCCTGCACCGCCCAAAGCGGATCCGGCAGCTTCTCTGCCAAATTTTTCAGACGGCCCACATAATTGCCCGGATTTGGCAGGTCTCGGCCCACCAGTATCGGTGCGCCAGCGTCGGCACCGGGACGGCGGGCGATATCCACCGTACGGGCCAGCTTCAACACTGCCAGATCGGCGCATCGAATGATATTGTTGCCGCCGATCTCTGCCATTGTCAGGTCATCGCGTGCGCAAAACAGGCCGACCCTGTTGAGATTCCTCCGGACCGATCGACCGACCGGACCATGAAGCGGTCCGACGCTCTGGGGGAGATAGACAGAGGGTATCGGTGCCCGGGCCGCAGTCCGGAGCTGGACCAGATGATTGAGCAGGACGCCGGCCTGGCGCACGGGGGAATCCGCCACCAAATAACCGCCACCGACCGCCACCAAGCCTTTGGCCCGCGAAATCAGCCGGTTGGTCTCGCCGGAGGACAGCCGACTTGCGATCAGTTCGAAGACTGCTCCCGCCAGTCTGGGCGTCAGGCGGGCAAAAGGCTCGCCCGGTGCGCGGTGCACGGGAGGGAAATTCTCGAAACTTTCCGGATCAAGGGCAAGTATCTCGATCTCTCCGGCGGCTATGCCGGCGTCCGCCATGGCCTCCAGAGTCAGATCTACCAGTAGTCCGTCGCCGGAGTTGCGGCGGCTGAATGCATGGAGCACCAGATATTTGGATGGTTCAGAAATTTTCGGGATTCTCCGGTTCAAAATCATGGCGGGGAGGCGCTGCTGCCTTCCTCTCGGTAAGATTTTGGTAACCATATATAGTCTAGATGGAAAGCCATATTCAAACGGCAGGCCGCGCAGGTCTGGCGGATCTGGGCAGGGAACCGGTTTTGCGCAAGAAACTGCAGAAAATTATGGCATCCGTCGATCATGTGGTTGGCTATGTTCCCATGCACAATGTGCGCTTCCGACAGCTGACCCTGATCATAGCGGTGCTCGCGCTGCTTGTCGGCGTCTATTTCTCCTTCCGGTCGCAACCCGATCTGTTCCGAGAGGCCCATGGCGGGCCGATCGTGATCCTCGTGCTGCTTGCGGTACCGCTCACGATTTATTTCAATGCACTGGAATTTGTCCTTTCCGCGCGGTTGATCGGCCACAAGATCGGACTGAAATCGGCCGCAGAAATCAGCATTATCGGCGGGGTTGCCAATATGCTTCCTCTGCCCGGCGGCGCGATTGTCCGGGTCGCCGCGCTCAAGGCAGAAGGGGCCAGTGTGGCCAGAAGCACTTCGGTTATGGCCTTTGTCGCCTTTATCTGGGCTGCCGTGTCCTTCGGCTATTCCGGTGCCTGGCTGGTTACGGGCGGCGCCATCGGATTCGGGCTGTTATTCATTGCCCTTGGCTGCGCAGGCGTCATCGGCTGTTTCGCTCTCAGCATGCATTTGCTCGACGATCATATCATCACCGCGCAGCTGTTCGCCTGCAAGGCGGGGCTGGTGCTGGTCGATGCCTTCCGCCTCTATCTTTGCCTGCTGGCACTTGGCGTCGCAGCCGATTTCGGCCAGGCGTCGGTGCTGACCGTTTCGGGCTTTGTCGGCTCGTCCTTTTCGCTTGTTCCCGCCGGGCTGGGCATCCGGGAAGGCATTTCCGCACTTCTCGGTCCCCTGGTTGGTCTCACTGCCGCCGCCGCTTTCCTGGCATCCGCCGCCAACCGGATCGTTGGACTGATGGTCAGTGCGCCGATCGCCGCGTTGCTGGCCTGGAAGGTCGGCCAGCAGCCGAAGGCAGGAGCAGCATGAAGGATTTTGTCAAGAAATGGCTGCTGCCCAATTCCTCGCGCGCATATCTGGACCAGTATAACCGGGCATTTGCGGAGACGGCGGAAAGCGGCATGCTGGTCCTGGATGCCGGAGCAGGGGAACAGCCCTATGCCAAATATTTTGCTAATTGCGTTTACGAGAGCGCCGATTTCGAGATGGTCGACAAGCCCTATGCCCGGTCGACCTACGTCTGCGATCTTGCCGATTTGCCAGTCGGCGATGAACGTTTTGACCGGATCATGTTCAATCAGGTCCTGGAACATATTCCCGAACCATCGCTGGTGTTGTCCGAGCTGTTTCGGGTGCTCAAGCCGGGAGGGACGCTGATTTGTACCTGCCCCTTCTATTATGAAGAGCATGAGAAACCCTACGATTTCTACCGCTATACCCAGTTCGCCCATCGCCACTTGTTTGCAAAGGCCGGTTTCGAGATAGACCGGCTGGAATGGCTGGAAGGATATTTCGGGACTCTTGCCTATCAGTTCCAGACGATGGCATGGCGTCTGCCGGTCGCGCCGCTGCGATATTGCAAACGACCGTGGTGGCCGATCCTGGGCTGGCCGATTATCGCGGCACTAAAGGCGTCCGCGATCCTGCTGGCCGCGCTATTCTACCGACTGGATATCGCCTGCAAGGTGACGGATCGCGGACATCCGAAAAATTACGTGATCCTGGCGCACCGGCCGTAAGCGGCAACTATTCTAGCTCGCCAGTCTTATTTCCCCGACTGCCGTCCTGTTGTCCGGCTGATCCGGCCAGATGCCGCGCGTGTCATAGACCACTTTGCCCGCGCGTTCGTCCAGCGGGATCGATTTGAACATGTCGTGATCGGTCAGGGTGATCATGATCGGACAGGTCTCCAGTGCCTGGTCAATATCGATCAGTTCTGCCCCCGTGCCCTCGAATGCGGTCGGCAGTTCGCTGGCATAGGGTTCCACGATCTTGACGCGTCCGCCATAGCGCCGTGCCAGCTTGGCGGCGATCTTGAGGGCAGGGCTCTCGCGAAAATCATCGATATTGGCCTTGAACGCCAGTCCGAAGCAGGCGATTGAGACACCCGGCAGTTCATCGATAAGTAGCGAAGCCCGTTCCAGAACATGGCCAATCTTGCCATCATTCACCTCGCGGGCGATGCGGATCAGGGGCGATTGCTCGGGCGCGCTGTGAATTATGAACCAGGGGTCGACGGCGATGCAATGACCGCCCACACCGGGACCTGGCTGGAGAATATTGACGCGGGGATGGCGGTTGGCGAGGCGGATCACCTCCCAGACGTCGAGTTCCATATGGTCGGCGATGATCGATAGCTCGTTGGCGAAGGCGATATTGACGTCGCGGTAGCTGTTCTCGACCAGTTTGGTCATTTCCGCGGCGCGGGCCGATGTTGTCACCAGCTCGCCGCGGACAAACCGCCTGTAGAAGCCCAGCGCCTTGCGCGCGCAACGGGGGGTGATGCCGCCGATGCTTCGATCATTCTGGATGAGTTCCTCGAGAATTTTTCCTGGAAGCACTCGCTCCGGACAATAAGCAATGGCGATATCGGGGATCTCATGCACAAGTCCCGGTACCTTGAGATCAGGGCGCAATTTCGCGATCAGATCCCGCATCTTTTCGGTCGTTCCCACCGGGCAGGTGGATTCGAGAATGATTGTGTCGCCCGCCTTCAGCGCCGCTGCGATATTGGTCGCCGCTTCCATGACATAGCTGGTGTCGGGGATATGGTCGTCGCCGAAAGGCGTTGGTACGGCAATAACGAACACATCGGCTGGCTCGACCAGCAGCGAAGCGCGCAACGTCCCGCGGGAAACGACACCCTGCACCAGTCCGTCCAAATCGACTTCCTCGATATGGATATTACCCGAATTGATTGTCCGCACCACGCTTTCGTTGATGTCGATGCCCAGCACCATGCAGCCCGAACGCGCAATGACGGCAGCGGTCGGCAATCCGATATAGCCCAGTCCCATTACGCAGACGCTTGGTTTTTCTTCCGATAACATAAGTGGTGCCACTCCCAAGGGCGCCGGTCGGGCGCGATTCAATTGAGGGGACACTAGCCGGTCATTGTAAATATTTGGGTAACAGCTGGCGGACGGCGAAAATTTCAGCTTGAGAGGCTGTGTTCAATGATATCCGCGATTCTGCCGCTTGCTTTCCCGTCACCGAAGGGATTGTGCGCGCGCGCCATGTCGCGATAATGATCCTGATCATCCAGCAGTCTGCCGGCTTCATACAGAATTACATCCTTGTTCGTTCCGACCAGTTTAGCGGTGCCGGCGGCAACACCCTCTGGACGTTCGGTGGTGTCGCGCATGACCAGCACCGGTTTGCCCAGGGCGGGAGCTTCTTCCTGTACGCCACCGCTGTCGGTCATCATGAAGTGGCAATGATTGAGCAGGCTGACGAAATCGGGGTAGTCTAGGGGTTCGACCATCGCGACATTGTCGAGATCTCCTAGTGCGTCCTGCATGATCGTTCTGACCTTCGGATTGAGATGCACCGGGAAAATCAGGGCCACATCGTTGCGCTGGGCCAAGGACCGGAGCGAGCTCGCTATATTGGTAAGGCCGTCGCCGAGATTTTCCCGCCGATGGCTAGTCACACCAATGATCTTGCGACCTGCAAATTTCTCAAAGAGTTTAGAAAGAGTATTATTTAAATTGCTTTTTTCATTCATTTTACTGGATGTGAGCAACAGCGCATCGATCACCGTATTGCCGGTGACATGGATTTGCTCGCCGGGAATATTTTCCTTTTTGAGCGCTTCGGCCGAAGTCTCGGTGGGGGCAAAATGCTGATCGGCAATGGTGCCGATGATTTTGCGGTTCACTTCTTCCGGCCAGGGATGATAAATATTGTAGCTGCGCAGGCCCGCTTCGACATGGCTGACCGGGATCTGCCGGTAATAGGCGGCAAGGGCACCGCACATCGCGGTTGCCGTATCGCCCTGGACGATCACGCGCCGGGGCTGTGCCTTGTCCAATATGCCCCCAATACCGGACAGTAGCCGTCCGGTCAGGTCATCCAGGCTTTGGTTCGCCATCATCAGATCGAGATCAAAATCCGGTCGTATATTGGCAATCTGCAATACCTGATCCAGCATCTGTCTGTGCTGGGCGGTGACGCAGGTCAAAGCTTCGAGGCTGTTGCGGGATGCCAGAGCCTGAACGACCGGAAAAAGCTTGATCGCTTCCGGTCTTGTACCAAAAACGGTCAATATTTTTGGTTTTGCGGTGATTTCTTGTCTCATATCCGCCACCTAATCGTTTTTGGCTAAAATTTTGATAATCCTGTCAGCGGGAATAAACGTTGACGCACGCTTCCAGCTAGCTCAATCGCCCATCCATGATGTGGTTTGAAATCAAGGACTGGCTGGAACTGTCAACCGGACTGGATCGCGACTCTCTGCACATTTATGCCGGTATCGGTGTGCAGCTCTTTTTCGCATTGTTCTTCCGTCGCTCGCTAGCCAGCCCCTTTCCCTGGCTATTCACGGCGGCGGTTGCGGTGGCCAACGAAATTTACGACTATTCGGTGGTCGCCGAAAGTTTCCAGGAGACGCCCGCCTTTTCTGAAGGAGCGGTCCGCGATATTTGGAACACTATGCTCTTGCCATCCGTCTTCTTTGTTACAGCCAGATTCCGGCCCAAATGGCTTACCGGAGATCCAAAGACGGGTGGCGAAGCTGAAAATCTGGAAGGTTTCAAGTCGCCGATCTAGGGTTGAACCTAGTCTTTTGCTTCAGCTTTTTGCGCCAGTTCCTTGACTTCCTGCGATCGCTCGCGGGGGAGGATCATTACCTTGTTTCCATGAGTCACAATGGCAAGATTCTCGACGCCAAGAATTGCGACTTCGAGATCCCGGCTGTGTATCAGATTGTTGGCCGAATCAATCGCAGTAGCCTGTCCGAAAATTGCATTGGAATGGTCATCCCGGTCCGCGATATCGTACAATGCATCCCAGCTTCCGACATCTGACCAGCCCGGGCTGACCGGGGTGACCGCGACCGACTCGGCCTTCTCCATAATTGCATAGTCGATTGAATCGGACGGCGCCGATGCGAAGGCCGTCGGGTCGGGGTAATTAAGCCCGTTTTCCGTCTGTTTGCCTTGCATTGCGGCCCGACTGGCGAGAAGAATGTCCGGCGAGAATTTTTCCAGCGCCGAAAGATAGGCATCGGCCCGAAACAGGAATATCCCGGCGTTCCAGCAATAGTCCCCCATGGCTAGCATGTTCTCGGCATTTTCCCGATCCGGCTTTTCTACAAAGCTCTTTACCGACAGGCTTCTGCTTCCTTCGATCGCGTGGCCCTGCTGGATATATCCATAACCTGTAGCGGGTTCGGTCGGTTCGATTCCGAAGGTCACAAGGGACCCGGACGCCGCGACTGGGACCGATGCCAGCACTGCCTTTTGGAATTCCGCGATATTCCTGATGATGTGATCACTCGGCATTACCAGCAGCAGATCAGAGGGATTTTCGGCGGCGAGCGCTGCCAGAGCAATGGCAGGGGCCGTATTTCGTGCGCACGGTTCGAGGATGATCGAACCGGCTGTCGCGCCTATATCCTGCAATTGCGTTTGCATGAGATCAAGATGCCGGGCCGAGCCGACGATGACCGGTTGCCGATATATGCGATCGTCCGAACAGCGTTGAAGGGTCAGCTGGAACATGCTCAGCGGCCCCAGAAGCTCCAGAAACTGCTTCGGGCGGTCCGGAGTGGAAAGCGGCCATAGTCTGGTGCCGGACCCTCCGGACAAGATAACGGGTGTGATCAGGGTTTCCTGCATCATCGCCTATATCTCATGGCATCGTACAAGCAATTAGCGACCGGCCGTTCCTGGAAAGGTCAATATCCGCAAGTCGAGGGCAGATTCCGCATTCGCCGGCCTTGACCATTTTGTCGCGAACAGTAACCGAACCTTCCAGCGGAATGACGTGCCACTCTGTACTTGCGACCCCAGATATCGGTTCATCGTCCGTTCCGACAATCTGGAACACTCCATAGTTCGACCCGGCAAACAGACTGGCAGAGCTGTCCGGCGGAGTCTCACCAAAATTTTTCATATCATAGGGCGCAAGCTTGGCCACCGCGATCGCCTCGTCGAGATGGAGCTCCCGCGGGCGTCCATAATCAAAAAGGCGATAGGTAATATCCACGTTCCGCTGAACTTCGACAAGCGAAACGTCCGCGCCGATGGCATGAATTGTTCCCGCGGGCACATGGAAGAAATCTCCCTTTTTGACCGGTTTCCAGTCAATCAGATTTTCGATCTCTCCCAGGATCGCTGCGGTTTTCAGTTTTGTGGCGCTGACCGTTTTCTTCAGCCCCAAGCCCAGCAGGGCACCGGGCTCCGCATCGACGATGAACCAGGATTCCTCCTTGCCGTGGGGCAATCCGACACGACGGGCTTGCCTGTCATTGGGATGGACCTGGATCGACAGTTTTTCGCTGGTGAAGAGATATTTGACCATCAGCTGAAGACTGATGCCATTCGGTGCATCAAACCATATCTCGCCGACCTTTTTGCCTGATGCTGTCTGAAAGGCATCAGGCAAGATTTCCTGACCCCAGGGTTTTTCTACAAATTTCCGCTTCAGCTTCATGTTCTGGAAATCAGGTTCACCGGGGCCTCCCAACGCTGGTATATTTCAGATTGGTTTGCGCAATTTCCGAGGGATTGTAAATATTGCGAAGGTCGACGAGCACATCGCCCCTCATAATGTTGGCAAGCTTTTTCAAATCCAGTGCGCGGAATGCGTCCCACTCGGTCACGATCACGACCGCATCGGCATCTCTCGCCGCGTTATAGCTGCTGTCTGCCATTTCAACACCGGGCATGATTTCCTTCGCCAGTGCCATTCCCTCCGGATCGTAAGCCGATACGTCCGCGCCGGCGTCGATCAATGTTTGCGCGATGGCGATTGAGGGAGCGTCTCTCATATCATCGGTATTCGGTTTGAAGGTGAGGCCGAGCAGCGCAACTTTCTTACCGCGCACCTCGCCTTCGAGGGCGTGAATGACCTTGCGGCCCATCGCGCGCTTGCGCTGGTCATTCACTTGTACGACGGCCTCCACGATGCGTACCGGACTGTCATTGTCCTGCGCGGTCTTCATCAGCGCCAGCGTGTCCTTCGGGAAACAGCTGCCGCCATAGCCGGGGCCGGCATGCAGGAATTTGGCGCCGATGCGGTTGTCGAGGCCAATGCCCCGGGAAACTTCCTGCACATCCGCACCGACTTTTTCGCAAAGGTCGGCAATCTCGTTGATGAAGGTGATTTTCGTCGCCAGGAATGCGTTGGCGGCATATTTGGTCAGCTCGGCGGTGCGCCGGCCGGTGAACAATATTGGTGACTCGTTGAGAAACAGCGGTCGATAAATTTCGGCCATCACCTCTTTTGCCCAGTCATCCTCGGTACCGATAACGATCCGGTCGGGACGTTTGAAATCTCGGATAGCCGCGCCCTCGCGCAAAAATTCGGGATTGGAAACGACCGAAAACCGATCTCGGGGCTGTTTCTTTTCAAGGATATGCTCCACTTCGTCACCGGTTCCCACCGGAACCGTCGACTTGGTGACAATGACGGTGCGCTTGACGATCGAATCAGCGATTTCCTCACTAGCGGCGTAGACATAGCTCAGATCGGCGTGGCCATCGCCTCTTCGTGAGGGTGTGCCGACCGCGATGAATATTGCATCACACTCCTTGATCGATGACGCCAGATCGGTCGAAAAGGACAGGCGCTCGCCATCAACATTGCGTTTGACCAAATCTGCAAGACCCGGTTCATATATCGGCATGATATTTTTGTTGAGATTATCTATCTTTTTTTGGTCCTTGTCGACGCAAACCACATCATGGCCAAAATCGGCGAAGCAGGCACCGGACACCAGACCGACGTAGCCAGAACCTATCATTGCAAGTTTCATTCAAATCCCTCGAATATCAGATATATCAACATGCAGAATTTTGCGGCTTGTGGCCCGTTGGCCGGCGCAGGTCAAGGATGCATCAGACCGATCTGACTTGTCCAGCTTTTGCAACCCGCACTGGCTGACCCTCGTTTGACAAGAGCCTAAACCGGCGAATATTGGCTTGAACATTGGAATTCAGCGAATATGGAGAAGCGAACAATTATATTTAAAGTGTTGGCTAAACCGGTTCGGGGCGGTAAAAGTGTTCCTTGGCGTCGCAGCTTTGAGAATCTGTCATAGCTTAAAGAATCTTAAGCCAGCCTAGAGAGCCAAATGATCCAGAATATCACCGCCATGATCACATCATCATTGGATAAAATTGCCCAGCTGGCCCGCTGGAAAAAGAGGGCAATTGTAATTCTGCTGGACATCTTGCTTTGCGTCCAGTCCATCTGGATTGCCTATTCCCTCCGGATTGGGGTGTGGGTGCTGTGGGATATAGCGGTTCAGAAAATTGTTCTGATTTGCCTGTCGCTGATGATCCCCGTGTTCGTGTTGAGCGGCGTCTACAACGCGATATTCCGTTATGCGGGAACCGGCATGATGAAAATCCTGCTGCGCGCATTTGGTATCTATGGCGTACTGATCGCAGTCACCTTCGTCGTTGTCGGGATCGACGGCGTTCCAAGGACGATCGGGGCAATTCAGCCGGTTGTGTTCCTGTTTCTGGTGGGCTTATCTCGTGTCGCCGCCCGTTATCTGATGGTCGACCTGCTGGGCAGGAACCAGTTCGACGGGGAAGTCAAAAATGTTCTGATCTACGGCGCAGGCAGTGCAGGGCAGCAATTGGCCGCATCCATGAGGTCGGAACATGGCATGCGGCTGTGCGGCTATGTCGACGACGAC
>CAWUKF010000040.1:0-13130 GCA_963922745.1 uncultured Sphingomonadales bacterium | reverse complement strand
ACCACCGCAGGGCAAGAGCGGTTCATGATATTGGCAGAGGCGCATCATCGCTGGATTTCCGAAATATTCGATGGCGTATCGGAATCCGACATGGATATGTTGGCGCAACTGCTCGGTCGCGTCCGATCTGAACTAAGTCGGGATCACTGAACATGTCATTTCAGACTTCTGCCCAGGTCCGCTTTGCCCATGTTGATGGCGCAGGGATCGTGTTTTATCCGCGCTATTTCGAAATGCTGAACGGTGCAGTGGAGGACTGGTTCGCGCTCGCACTGGGCAGCGATTTCCGGACCATGCATCTTGAGCGGGGTATCGGCGTTCCTTCCGTGCAAGTGCAGGCGGAATTTTTGGCGCCCAGTATGCTTGGCGATCTGCTCACTATCCAGATAACGCCGACGCGGGTCGGTCGCAGCAGCTGTTCTTACGAAGCGCTGTTCGTGGCAGACGGGACGGACCGGATGAAAGCCAGTGCTACGCTCGTGTGCATGGACATGGCCTCCCAGAAAGCCATTCCCTGGCCCGATGATATCCGCCTGCGCATGGGCGGCGATCTGGTACCGGCCGACTAAAGCCGCGCTTGCACCGCCTAAAGCGGCGCAAGCGCGCTCATCAATGTTCAGGCCGCGACGACAGGGTGCCGCAAGGTGCCAATCCCCTCGACGCACGCAACAATCGTATCACCCGGCCAGAGAAATTCCTGGGGATCACGGCCAGCGCCGACGCCAGCTGGCGTTCCGGTGGCGATAATATCGCCCGGTTCAAGCGTAATGCCCTTGCTGATATCGGCAACCAGTTCGTCGACCTTGAAGAGCATATGGCTGGTATTGCTGCGCTGTTTTTCCACACCATTCACGGTCAGCCAGAGGTCAAGAGTCTGAGGGTCGGGAATTTCGTCAGCGGTCACCACAACCGGACCCATCGGGCAATAGCTGTCCTGCCCTTTGGAATAAATCCACTGGCCGGCACGACGGCAATCGCGCGCGCTCATGTCGATGCAAACCGTATAGCCGAAGATATAATTGAGTGCCTCGTCGCGAGAGACATCTTTGGCGCGGCTGCCAACAATCGCCCCCAGTTCCACTTCCCAATCGAGTTGCTGCGTAATCTCGCTATTGTGCAGGATCGGCTCGTCAGGACCGATGACCGTGGTTGGCGGCTTGGAAAAAATTACTGGCTCGCGCGGCAGATCGGGGGAGCTGTCGAGAGACTTTGCGCTTTCAGCGACATGTTCCGTGTAATTGAGACCAATGCCGAACACATTCTTGCGCGGACGCGGGATCGGGGCGAGCAGCTTCACATTGCCAAGCGGTATCGTAGTGCCGAACGGCAACGTTTCTCCGCAATCGGAAATCAGCGACGAAACCGCAGCGACCGCAGCCGGTCCGAGGTCGATGAATTCCAGCATGGTCGTCGGCAGATCGACGCCCTTTGCGGCCCCGAAGCGGGCAAAATCCAGAACGGTGTCGCCAACAATAGCGCCGAGACGCGCTTCAGCCTCGACCGAGGCCCGGTAAGTAACAAGTTTCATTATAGTTCCTTGGTTTGAAAATCAGGATAATATCGGCTGGTGTCCGCCATTGTCGCCAAAGGCTTCTTCGCGATAGAGGCCCAGAGCACGCATCACCGGCAGATCGTGAAAAGCGAAAAGACAGGCGTCCTCCGTCTCCGATGCATTTACATGTTCATGGTACATCCAGGCCGGGACGACGAAAATGTCGCGTTCCTGCCAGTCGAAGCGCTGTCCGTTGATGATGGACCAGCCCTTGCCCTTGCAGCACTGATAGACAAAGCTGCCTGTCTGCCGATGGGCCTGGGTATGCTCACCCGGGCGCAGCATCTGCATATGCGCACCGATCGTCATCATCACCGGACCGCCGGTCTGGGGATTGACATATTCCATCAACACACCGTCATAAGGCGAGCCGTCGGTGACCTGCGCATATTTTTGCAGCGCTTCATACGTCGGTGCCCATTCATATTTCAGCAGCGGAGAATATCGTTTGTCCCACGTGTCTCCCCAAGGACGCAGGCCGGGGTTGGCCCAGGTGGCAACCGCGTCATCCACGGGATAGGTGACGGCCTGGTTGAGATCGGGGTGCACCTCGTAAAAATTCGCCTCGAGCGCATTCATCATCGGAATGTCGAGACCGTCCTGCCAGATGCAAATCGACCCGTCTTCTGCCACGCCATGTTCGTGCCAGGTTCCGTTTGGTGTAAGCACAAAATCGTTGGCGCCGAGCGTCATCTTGTGCCCGTCCACATTGGTAAAGGCACCCGAGCCCTCCATGATGAAGCGCAAAGCGGACGCACTGTGCCGATGGGAAGAGGCGCATTCGCCCGGCTTCATCACCTGCAACCCGGAATAGAGCCAGCCGACCGCAGCCACGACATCTTTCCGCCCGGGATTTTCCAGATAGACCACCCGCCGTCCCGCCTCTTCCGGAGTTACGAGATCAAGTGCCTTCAGCACATCTTCACGCAGATCCTGATATCGCCAAAGCATCGGCAATGAGGTCGACACCGGTTCCCATGGCTCGATCTTGTTGGCGACCGTCCACAGCGCCCCGGTCCCAAGTTCAGACAAGCGCTTGTAATAAGCCACGCGATCGGGCGTGTCGGTCACATTGGCGCGGCCCACCATATCCTCGCGATATTGATCATAACTGTTGCCAGACATTGGAACGCCTCCTCAATTTATTATAAGCTTAAAATAAATTGCACAGAAGTCAAATGGAACTATGGTGGTGGCACCGAAATCGATCATTGAACGAGGGGCATCATGTCAGAATCATTTACCGCAGCCGTGATCCAGGCGGCTTCTTTCCCGCAGGACTCCCTTGCCTCGGCCGAGAAAGCCGTCGGCCTGATCCACGAGGCCGCTGCCAAGGGTGCAAGACTGATGGTGTTTCCGGAAGCCTTTTTGGGAGGCTATCCCAAGGGCGCGTCTTTCGGCACGCCGGTCGGGCTGCGCAAGCCCGAAGGGCGTGAGGATTATCGAGTTTACCACGAGTCGGCGATCGATCTCGATGGTCCTGAGGTCGAGCTGCTGTCAGAAGCAACGGCAGCTACCGGGGCTTTTGTCGTGATGGGTGTGATCGAACGCGAGGGCGGCACGGTCTATTGCACAGCCTTGTTTTTTGACGGCGAGAATGGCCTTGTCGCCAAGCACCGCAAGCTGATGCCGACAGGCGCCGAGCGCCTGATCTGGGGCTTTGGCGATGGCTCCACCCTGCCCGTGATCGATACGCCGCTCGGTCGCATAGGAGCTGTCATCTGCTGGGAAAATTACATGCCGATGCTGCGCATGACGATGTATGACCAGGGTGTCACCCTGTATTGCGCGCCGACGGCGGACGACCGTGATGCATGGGCGGGCTCGATGCGGCATATCGCTCTGGAGGGACGGTGCTTTGTCCTCTCTGCCTGTCAGTATATCACCCGCGGTGCCTATCCAGACGACTTCGACTGCGCTTTGGGCGATGATCCCGACTCCGTGCTGATGCGCGGCGGCAGCATGATCGTCGCCCCCCTTGGCGACGTTCTCGCCGGACCGGACTTTTCAGGCGAAACGATCCTCTATGCCCAGATCGACCCGGCCGAAGTGGTGCGCGGGAAATATGACTTTGACGTCACGGGCCATTATGCCCGCCCTGATGTCTTCAATCTGACGGTCGACGTCGCTCCAAAGCGCGCCGTCCGTCGAACAGAGGAAAGCTGATGGAGTTCGATTTTGCCAAGCTGGCAACAGCGGATCGTTACAAGCTGATGAGCGCATCGATCACCCCCCGGCCGATCGCCTGGCTCACGACCCTGTCGTCCGATGGTGTGCGCAATGCTGCACCCTACAGCTTCTTCAACATGATGGGCTCGGAACCGCCGCTGGTTGCGGTTGGGCTGATGCGTCGCCCGGATGGCAGCCATAAAGACAGCGCCCGCAATATCCTCGATACCGGCGAGTTCGTGGTGAATCTGGTTAGTGAAATCGACGCACCGGACATGAATTTGACCTGCATTGACGCCCCGCCCGACTTTGACGAGCTGGATGCTGCAAATCTCGCCACCGAGCCCTCCAGCCTGATCGCCCCACCCCGGATTGCCTCCGCACCGGTGTCGATGGAGTGTCGGCTCTATCAGAGCGTCGAGGCTGGCCTGACAACGGTCGTGCTGGGGGAAGTCCTGCGTTTCCACATTCACGACAATCTGGTCGATGCCGACCGGCTGCACGTCGATACTTTGGCCATGAAGCTCGTGGCGCGCATGCACGGTGCCGGCTGGTACACACGCTGCACGGATATGCTTCAGTTGCGCCGCCCGGAATATGCCGAATGGATCAAGACTCAGAAATAGGGTTCAGACCTAAAGCGGTTCGTTCCACGCGCGAACCGGTACTATCTCCAGATTGCTGATCTTGCCATTGTCGGTCATGCCGATGCGCACCTCGACAATGCCGTCCTTGTAGCGCGCCCGATAGCGAGAGGCGGTTTCGGCGCAGCCTTTCTGCTTGTCGAACAGCGCGACCTCTTCCAGCCCACCAAGCGCGCTGACCATCCCGCCATAGAGGGCCGTCAGTTCATCAAAGTCGAGCCGGGCGAAATCGACAAAATCCGAATAGTCCGACTGCCCTGAAGCGATTGCTTCGAGAAGCGCACGGACTCTTGCCGTCGCGGCGGGATCGGCATCTGGCCGGGGAGCAGAGCGGTCGCGGGCCAGCGCAGGATCGACCAGAGCAGCCACCCCCCGCGCAAGATGCTGCACATCAGCGCCCTCACCATTGACAAAGACGGCTACGGTAAGGTCCTTGTCAGGGTAACGCAGGGCATAGGTCTGAAAGCCTTGCCAGCTACCCGAATGCCACAAGGACTGTGTCGCCGGGGCAAGAAACCATCCTGGAGAATAGGCACAGGTCGATCCGTCATTGAGTTTTGCCGGCTGCGCCAATTCCTTCCAAGAACCGGGGCGAAGCAACCGTTGCTGCGAAACCGCACCAGCCCAGGCCGCGTAATCCAGGACCGATAGATATACCGAGCCATCGGCGGTTGAATTTGCGGTCTGCGAGACCCACTCCGCGTTACGCAAGTTGCCCTCCCGAACCTCATATCCAGAGCTTCGGTTTGGAATGATTGCAAACTCGTTGATCCCGCGGGCTGAATGCATTCCCAATGGGCTAAACAATCGCTGCTGGACGAATTTCGACCAATGCTCGCCCGTTACCTCCTCGATCACGAAGCCCAACACGATATAGCCGGCATAGCTGAAGCGCCAACGCGATCCGGCAGGAAAGTTCAGTTCCTCCGCCGCGATAATCGCAAGCAGCTGATCCGTGGTATAGTCGGTCCGGAAATCACCGTTTGGCGTGGCCGGGAGACCAGAGGTGTGATCCAGCAGCTGGCGGATCGTCACCTTGTGCCATTTCCGCGGTGCGCCCTTCAAATATCGGGTGACCGGCTCATCCAGGTTTAATTTTCCATCTTCCACCAGCAGCATGATCGCCGCAGCCGTCAATTGCATGCCGGTTGCGCCGGTCTTGAAGAGCGTATCGCTGTGCACCGGAACGCCCAGCTCTATATCGGCCTGACCGAACCCTTGGGCGCGCATTAGCCTGCCCTTTTGAATGATGGAAATCGCCACGCCCGGCGTGTTGCTTGCCGCCATTTCGGCCTGAACCAGATCGTCGATCGGATCGGCATGCGCGACTTGCGGCATGACAGTGAGAGACAGGGCGATACACGAAGAGCGAAAAATTGTTATCATGCCAGATCAATGTCCCAGAATATCGCATTCGAACATTGCGAGAAAGACCAGAATGTTTCTAGTCTCGGACAATGGCTCATTGGCAGTTCAGGGATCCGTCTGCTTCAGCTTGAAGGCATTAATCGGTCGATAGACTGGCATATTTTCTGAATTGTCCCAAATCCCGTTGGGCCGGAGTACCCGATCAAGAATCAGCGTTGCGCCGATATTGACATTCTTCATTGTGCGCACTCGATAAAGAGCCTCGAACCCGTTTTTCCTGCTTTTTGCGTCAGACTTGATCGCCAACAACTGATCCGGGTCGCCCGCGAGTTCCGCAGCTTCTTTCAGCCCCGCATCCCCCAGTGCCGCGATAATCAAAATCCGGTTATTCGCAGGGCCGGAAAAACCCGCGATATAAGCGAAATCACGCCTGGCGATCCGCTCGTCCGTCAAGACCATGCCATCCGACTGATACCGCTCCCCATCGCCAGCATCGATCAATGCGTCATTGCCCTTACTCACCTCAAAGCCGGAGGCTTGCCCCAGAGGATCGCGTAACAAGAGCGGCATGCCACTGAACTGCCCGACGTAGATTATGTCCGAATCTGTTAGCATTTCCGGCGTCAGCTGAGATGCCGCCGTCAAGCGCAAGGATCTGCCCTTAAACGCAGGAATCTTCGATATCGTAGCCCGGATATTAGACAATGCCTCGATCGTTCCGCCGCTGACAAACTGCTGATTATAGTCGACAGAATCCTCCACCTTCGTGGGGTTGAGCATCTGGAAGATGGTGAGATCTTCCCGCGTGGGAACGGACCTGTCCCAGACCAGTTGAGGCGCAGCATCTGCATTGCTTCTGTCTGCATCCAATCTGGCAAAAAGATAATAATCGCCAATAACGATCGTCAGCGGTCGTGCATTGTCCTCAAAAGGCTGCCATGCCATTGTTTTTGCCAGAGGATCCGTCTCCCGACTGGTCCAGACCAACGCTAACCCGCCGATTGTGAGAACCGCCAACCCCAATAGCGCGACCCTAACCGGGAGTGACCGGGAAGACGCACGCGCCCACCTACCGAAGCGGAGCAAGGAGCCCGGCTTCTCGCCATCAACCAGATTGATGCAGTAGCTGCCAACCGGAATTTCTATTCTCGGACCAGGCTTGCCCGCGAACGTTGAATCGATCAATTTGCGAAGCCGGAATACATAGACCCGGACGTTGGCATCCTGGGTTCCGTCGGTACCGGAGTCATCAGCGAAAGCCTCATCGGCAATCTGCTGTTCTGAGGGAGGCTCGCCGCAGAGAGATTTTTCAAGCAAATAGTCGAACAAACGCAGCAGCTTATCTGAGCGATTGCCTTCCAGGACGCTTCGGACATCTGATGCAACATCGATTAGTCGCTGATGGTGCCGGTCAATATCCGCTCGGTCCGGCTGCATCTGGTCCATATTCATAGTTCACAAATTACAACAATGACGCACTATTGCAACAATTGATGGCCAAGACGTAACATAGAAAAAAACGCCAGCACGAGTCCTGTGCCCCGGCAATGGTCACAAACAAAGCCGGAGATGTTCGCGTCCTTTCTTGGTCAGTCGCCCGAAAACGCTGCGTTTCAGCCACTTCGTAACGGTTACACAACGCTAATCAGCTGTGCTCCCGGCCCGGATTCCCGTATGAAATGGGGAACCAGTTCGCAGAGGATAGTGCGGAAAGGCAGCAGCAACGGGCAGAGTGCCTGTCGCAGCAGAGCCCCCTACATTATCGCAAGGATTGATGGACACGCGGTGCGAACCCGTTTGCCATGCAAAGGACTGCGAGCATTGTTACTAAAGGAGAGACTGAAATGACCATATCCAGAAAAATTGCAGGACCGATTGGCGGCTTTTGCCTGCTCGCCTCGGCCTTGGCCGCACCGGCCTTTGCTCACCACTCCTTTGCCATGTTTGATCAGACCCAGATCACGAAGAAGGCAAACGTCACGGTTTCGGAGTTTCGCTACACCAATCCGCATTCATTTGTTGTGGTGAATGTTCAGGAAAAAGGAAAAGTGAAGCGCTATGTGTTTGAATGCAACAGCATTAACATGATGGGCCGTGCCGGCTGGAAGTTCAATACGATCAAGGCCGGCGACAAGGTGGATGTTACTTTCTATCCGCTGCGCAATGGCAAGCCAGGCGGCATGCTGAAGACCATCAAAATCCCGGACGGCCGCACCTTGAACGCTTGGTGATCAATCCGACCATATAAGAAACCTAGAACATAAAAGACATCTGACCGCACGTCCGGTCTGCAAGGAGATAGAGATGGTATTGCACAAGTTCACCATGCTGACGGCGGTGGCACTTTCCCTCGGTGCCTGCGCCACAGTCGATGCCAAGACCCCGTCAACAGCACAGGCTGCTCTTGCATCCGCTGCTGCGGATCAGGTGAAGGAGCCGAACATCACGGGTGTGTGGGAAATTTACCCCGACCCGTTCGCAGGTGACGAAAATGTCTTCCTTGAGCTTCCCGTTCCTGGCGATGGCCCTAAACTGAAAGAGCCTTATGCCACGCAGTGGAAGAAACTTCGGGATGAGCGGGATGCGCTTCTCAAGGCGGGCACGCCTCGGGTGGACCCCAGTACCCAGTGCTTGCCGGAAGGGATGCCGATGATCATGGGTGCCATCTTCCCGCTGGAGATTTTACAGACCCCGGGTCAGGTCACCGTTCTGGCAGAATTTCTGACCCAGACCCGGCGCATCTATCTCAACAAGCCAATGCGCGCGCTCGATGATATCAATCCATCCTATTATGGGTTTTCGTCGGCGAAATGGGAAGGCGACACCCTGGTCGTAACGACCAAGGGCGTGAAGGATGACGTTCATTTCTTTGAAATTCCGCACAGCCGTGAAATGGTTATTACCGAACGGATCCGCCTGACAGGTCCCGACCTGATGGAGAATGTCATCACCATCGAAGACCCTGTCATGCTTGAAGAGCCTTATACATTTACATACGGCTACCGGCGCAATCCCGAATATGAGATTCAGGAATATTATTGCGAGCGCACGGACCCGCTTTTCAAGATCACCGAAGACGGCACGATCGAAATGAAGACCGCTGACGAGATTGAATAAACGCTTGGCCCTCGGATCGGAGCAGAGGCAGCTTCGATCCGGCCAGACCGGGAGATCATCGGATGACTCACAGACGTGAATTCCTGGGGACGTCTCTTGCGATCGGTGTGGCGACCCTTTGCGAGGGATATTTGTCCCCGGCGCTTGCCCGCCGCTCGCGGCTCAATCCAGCCATGGCTATCAAGCGGGCCGTGCCCGATGACAGTTCGATCATGCGCCTCGGCGGCTTGGGCGATGGGTACAAGATGACTGTCGCGGCGAACGGCAAGCAGATTGTCGTGGTCAATGATGGTACGGGCTGGGCACCGCCACCGGCAATTTTTTACAGTACGAGACTGTGGGAACTGGAAGGCGAACCCGAGGCGGCGCGTTTCCAGATGCTGGACGGCTATCCCAATGTCGATCGTGCGGCCCACCCAGAAGGCGCGCCTCATTATTATGGTCACGGTGTCATCGCCATCGGGTCACATATGTACCAGTTTCTTGCCACCCTGGACGATGCCGAAGACCGTCCGCGCCGCTGGACCGGTGCCAAGCTCATCTATTCCACCGATAATGGCGCGACCTGGCACAACCAGAATGGTTCGAGCCCGGTAATATGGGAAGACTGGGACCAACAGAATTCTGGCAATTTCCCGTTCTTCAATGAACCGGATGGCTGCTTTTCGCTGCTCGCGTTCTTGCAACAGGGCAAGGCTTATGCTGAGAACCGGGACGGCTATGTCTATGTTTATGGTCTAAACGGCAGTGTCGACGGACTGATGAATCAACTCGTCATGTTTCGCGTCCGCCAGAACAGACTGCTCGACCGCTCAGCCTATCGCTTCTTTGCGGGCCATGGCCGGAATGGCACAGCCCGCTGGTCAGCCGATATTGCCGATCGTCAACCGGTTCACAATTTCCCCGATGGCTGGGTCAACTACACCAATTTGTTTCCCGGCGATCTGGTCGTGGAATCCTGGCTACCCAGTGTCGTTTATAACGCTCCGCTGAGGATGTATATGATGGCGAGCGCGGGGATTGGCAGCGCACCCGATGGTACCGAGTTTGGCAAGCCAAGCTACCTCGGCATATGGGTATCGAAAAACCCTTGGGGACCCTGGCGGCAAGTTCACGAAGATTCCGTCTGGACGCCCGGAAATGATCAGGGCGCTCGCGCATACGCGCCGCAGATCGCACCGGGCTGGATTGCACCGGACGGAAAATCCTTCTGGCTGGTATGGGCCGACCTGGCCGGCATCCGCGAATTCGGCAGGGATGAAGCGCTGGTCGATGCGGAAATGGCCAAAGCCAGCAATGCCAGCGAACGTACAGTAATAGAGGCGGAAATTCTCCGTCGATATATGCCCGGCTTTGCGATGAATGCCCAGAGGGTGGACTTGCAGCTGGACTAGACTCCGTTCTTCATTGACTCACTTCACCTCTATATCTATGCATATGCATATATTGAAAGGTGGCAGTTATGGCAGAGAGATCGTTCGCAAAAGAAGTTGAGCATTTGCGCCTTGGAGATGGCGATGTCTTCAAGGGAGAGGCGATTCTTGCAATCACCAAGGGCTTGCTGCAGGCTGGTGTTTCTTATGTTGGCGGGTATCAGGGCTCACCGATATCCCATCTGATGGACGTGCTGTCGGACGCACAAGATATCCTTGGCGAACTGGGGGTGAATTTCCAGAGCTCTGCCAATGAATCCACCGCAGCCGCAATGCTCTCCGCTTCGGTCATGTATCCCCTGCGCGGCGCAGTCGCCTGGAAATCGACGGTTGGCACAAATGTCGCCTCGGATGCCCTGGCCAATCTTGCCTCGGGCGGCGTAACAGGCGGCACGCTCGTAATCATTGGCGAAGACTATGGCGAGGGCTCCTCGATCATGCAGGAGCGCACCCATGCTTTCGCCATGAAGTCACAAATATGGCTTGTTGATCCCCGCCCCGATCACGGGCAGATTGTGGATCTGATTGAAAAAAGCTTCGAATTGTCGGAGGCATCGAACACGCCGGTCATGCTCGAAGTGCGCGTGCGCACCTGCCATATGCATGGCAGTTTCATAGCCAAAGACAATGTCAAACCTGCTTACTCGATCGACGATGCCCTGAACACGCCCAAGCGCGACCTGGGGAGAATAGTGCTGCCCCCTGCCGCCTATGAGCATGAGCAGGAGAAGATCCATCATCGTCTGCCGGCGGCAATCGAGTTCGTCCGCACCAACAAACTGAACGAGTTTATGGGGCCGGAAACCGGCAAGGTCGGCATCATGTTGCAGGGCGGGATGTACAATAATGTGATCCGTGCTCTGCAATATCTCGGGCTGTCCGATGCATACGGGAACACTCAGGTTCCGCTTTACGTGATGAATGTCACCTATCCGGTGATCGACAGCGAAATGGAGGAATTTGCAAAAGGCAAAGATGCCATTCTGATGGTGGAAGAAGGCCAGCCGGAATATCTGGAGCAGGCGCTCAATACCGTTCTTCGGCGCAGTGGTGCATCGGCAACTATCTATGGCAAGAACGTCCTGCCGATGGGTGGCGACTATTCGGTTGAAGCGATCATGCACGGACTCGAAACCTTTCTCGAGGAGACGGACCCCCATATCATGGGCAATCGCCCGCCCCGCCCGGACGCACGTCCGGTGCTGGCCCAACCGGCAGTCAAAAAGCTTAAATCCGTTGTGCCTGCGCGGCCGCCAGGACTGTGCACCGGTTGCCCCGAAAGGCCTATTTTCGCGGCAATGAAGATGATTGACCAGGATCTGGGTGAGCACCATGTTTCCGCCGATATCGGCTGCCATCTGTTCTCCATCCTGCCACCGTTCAACATCGGCAATACGACGATGGGATTCGGCCTTGGCGGTGCCTCGGCTTCCGCGTTCAGCCGCAGCACGGGCAAGCGTTCGATCGCGGTAATGGGCGACGGCGGTTTCTGGCACAACGGACTGACGAGCGGGATTGGCAACGCTGTTTACAACAAGCATGACGGCGTATTCCTTATCGTCGACAATTTCTATTCCTCCGCCACGGGAGGCCAGGATATCCTGTCCTCACGCGCGCACAACAAGTCGCGCAAAACCAACAATCCGATCGAAAAGGCCGTCCGCGGCGTCGGGGCGACGTGGGTCCGCGAAGTCGACCGGACCTATGACGTTGGCAAAATGAAGAAGGTGCTGCATGAGGCCCTGACGACCAAGGCGGAAGGTCCGAAGATCATTATCGCGTCGTCGGAATGCATGCTCAACAAGCAGCGCCGCGTGCGTCCGATCGAGGCCAAAGCGGTCAAGGACGGCAAGCGCGTCGTCAAGCAGCGATTTGGCGTCGATGAGGATGTCTGCACCGGCGACCATGCCTGCATTCGACTGTCCGGCTGCCCATCCCTCTCGGTCAAGCAACTCGACGATCCTCTGCGCGACGATCCGGTTGCCGCGATCGACAATAGCTGTGTGGGATGCGGGAATTGCGGCGAGGTTTCGGAGGCTGCGGTCCTGTGCCCGTCCTTCTATCGCGCTGACATCATCAATAACCCGACATGGTGGGACCGCTTCAAGGCAAAAGCTGCAATGGGACTGATCAGTTCGCTGCAGAACCGGCGCGAGCGCCGGCGCATCGTTGTGGAGGCTGCATGATGCGCGACGAAACGGTAAAACTTCGCCTGGCATCGGCAGGGGATGCCACCGAACGCCCAATCTCAATCGCGGTTGTTGCCATGGGGGGCCAAGGCGGTGGCGTGCTGACCGGCTGGATTGTCACGCTGGCGGAAAATGCTCGCTGGGTTGCGCAGTCCACTTCGGTTCCCGGTGTGGCCCAGCGCACGGGTGCTACCATCTATTATGTTGAGATCATGCGGCCACAGGACGGCAAGAAACCTGTCCTCGCACAGATGCCGACCCCTGGCGACGTGGACGTGGTCATCGCATCGGAATTTATCGAGGCCGGGCGGTCGATCCTGCGCGGTATCGTGACCCCTGAGCGCACCACTCTTATTGCTTCAAGCCATCGCTCCTTCGCGATTGGCGAAAAGAGCGCCCCGGGGGAAGGGATCGCCGACAGCGGGTCTGTCACCGAAGCTGTGGGTGTTACGGCGCTGAACAGCATCATATTCGACATGAACGCCCTCGCCGCTGCCCATGGCAGTGTCATTTCATCCGCGATGTTCGGTGCGCTGGCCGCCTCTGGCGTGCTGCCCTTCGCCGTCTCCGATTATCATGCCGTCATCGAAGGCAATGGCAAGGGGGTCGCCGCAAGTATCAAGACATTCGATGCGGCGTTCGACCAAGCGCGCGGCTC
>CAWUKF010000039.1:0-13207 GCA_963922745.1 uncultured Sphingomonadales bacterium | reverse complement strand
GGCAGGTCAGGCCGACTGCAAGTTGCGGGCGGCCCGGCCGGTTCGATAGGTGTCGGCCGTGTACAGCGCGAGGCTGGTCCAGATCAGCAGGAAGCAGATCAGATGGGACAGGGTCATCGCTTCATCATAGATGAAGATGCCGATCAGGAACTGGATCGTCGGAGCCAGATAATTGAGCAGGCCGATGGCACCCAGCGTCATCTTCTTGACCGCCGAAGCGAACAGCAGCAGCGGGATTGCGGTCACCACAGAGCCGCCGATCAGCAGCAGGTCGATTGTCCGGTCGTCGCCGAAATGCTGGCCGGGTCCGGTTACGGGCACGCCGAAGGTGAGCCAGACGAGCAACAGGGTGAAGGGCAGGAACAATATCCCGGTTTCCGCTGTGAGGCCGGTTATCGGGCCGATGTCGGCGATCTTGCGGACCAGTGCATAGCTGCTCCACGATCCCGCCAGAGCAAGGCTGATCCAGAGCGTATCAAGCGCCTGCATCGCCAGCACCGATACCCCTGCGGCAGCGATCAATATGGCGATCCATTTGCTGCGGGACAGCTGTTCGCCCAGAAACACGCGGCCCATGAGCACGGTGAGCAGCGGGCTGATGAAATAGCCGAGACTGGCCGCCAGTATATGATCCTCGTGAACGGCCCAGACGTAGACCAGCCAGTTTGCCGCGATCAGGCACGAACTGGCCAGCATCAGCAGGCGCAGCTTGCGGTCCCTTATCGCGGCGACCAGGCTTTTGAGGTTCTTGCGGAAGTAGAGGATGACCAGCAGCAGCGGTACCGACCATATGATCCGGTGACCCACCACTTCCAGCGCGTCGACGCTTTGCAGCAGCTTGAAATAGACCGGCATCAGCCCCCAGGAGACACAGGCGATCAGCGCCTGGATAAGCCCGATTCGGCCGCTGGACAATGTGCTGAACATCGGCCAGCGCTTAAGCTCCGCGCTGCTGCCCGGCAATCAAGAAATGCTATCGGGCCAAAAAGCCGGTCACGGATATCAGATGATGCCGCCGCCGAGTGACAGCCGCAGGGCACAGATGCCCATGACGATCAGGCAGAAATACATGCCGCTGGTGCGTGACGAGATCAGGCCGAACAAGGCACCGAGGCCGGCGAAGGGCAGGATCAGCCAGTTGGTCCAGCCGAGTAGCGGCACCAGACCGACAATGGAAAGGACGAGCGCGATCGCGCCGATGAAGAGGGAGATCAGATTGAACATAACTGTATTATAGGGATAACGCACCGGGATTACAAGCATTTGCGAATCCATGGCACCATAGTAAGCTGGCCGGATAGCAAGTTGACCGGAGTGAGAGGTACGTGATGGCGATCGAGGACATTAGAATCGAAACGGAACGGCTGATCCTGCGCCCGCCCAATGGCGACGATTTTGAAAGCTGGGCGGCGTTTCAGGCTGATGCCACGAGCATGGAATATATTGGCGGGGTCAAAAGCCGCGCCGAATCGTGGCGGTCTCTGTGCGCGATGGTGGGGGCCTGGCATGTCCGTGGCTATGCGATGTTCTCGCTTATTCTCAAGGATAGTGGCCAATGGATTGGCCGGATCGGGCCCTGGTATCCCGACGGTTGGCCCTGTACCGAGGTCGGCTGGGGTGTGGTGGCGGAATTTGCCGGCAAGGGCTATGCTCAGGAAGCCGCAGTCGCGAGCATGAACTATGCTGTGGACGAGCTGGGCTGGCAGGATATCTGCCATACGATTGCACCCGAGAATATTGCCTCCATCAAACTGGCTGAGCGCCTCGGCGCGACCAATCGCGGACCGACGCAATTACCGGCTCCTTTTCAGGAGGCGCGGGTTGACGACTGGGGGCAATCGCGCGACCAGTGGCAGGTGAACCGGAAAAAATTCCAATAGGCCAATAGGAGAGTATGACCATGGCAGAAGACCGATATCTCGACCCGACGCGCGAAAGCTTTGATGCGTTCAAGGCGCTGCCCCGCGATGTGCCGATCCAGATGCTCAATCTGCTGCGCTTTCATGAATCGGCGCAATATCCCGCTGATCACCCCAATGCCGGCAAGGGATGGAGCGGCGCGCGCGCCTATCAGGAATATGGCAAGACCAGCGGGCCGATATTCGCGCGGGTTGGCGGCATCATCATCTGGCGCGGCCAGATGGAATGCATGGTGATCGGTCCCGACGACAAGCAGTGGGATAGCGCCTTTATCGCCCGCTATCCGAACAGCGGCGCGTTCATGGAAATGGTCACCGATCCCGACTATCAGAAAGCGGTGGTCAACCGGCAGGCGGCGGTGCTGACGTCGCGGCTGATCCGCTTTGGCGAGATCGACGGACCGGATACGTTCGGGTGAATCCCGAAACGGGACAAAAGGTTAACAACTGGTCAGCGGATTAACCAGTTTCCCTAACAGAATATTAACCCATTCTGGTGCATGTGATTCCGTAAATTCAGGAGCAAATCGCATGTCTCATCTATCCCGTTCCCTTTTGCTGACCGCTGCGGCTTTCACCCTGCCGCTGGCACTCGCCGCCTGTGGCAGCAAGGAAGCCAGCGACGAAGAGCTGGCAAAGCTGGATGACAATCTGACCTCCGACCCGGCGATGAACGATGCGCTGGAAGATGCAATCCTAGTCGATCCCGATCTGACCGACCAGGCCAATCGTAACGCCATTCGCGGGGCGAACGGCGCGGCGGACGGTTCGGTGCCACCGGGCACCGGTGAAGACGGTAGCGCTGCGGCCAAGGCCGCGCTCGGCGGACAAATAATGAGTGCGCCAAAGCCACGGCAGATGACGTCGGATGACGAAGGTCTGACTCTCGGCGACAAGGCCGAACTGCAAGAGGCGCGCAGCAACAAGCCGGCCTGCAAGGAAAAGCTGACCTATGATATGGGCTGGGCCAGCAAGATGCCGCCGGCATTTGCGGTCTATCCGAAGGCAAATTTGCAGGAAGCGGCGGGCAAATGCGATCTCCGCGTGGTCAGCTTCACCACGGCCACGCCGATCAAGAATATTGTCGATTATTATTATACCCGGGCCAAGAGCGCTGGCTATGACGCCGAGTATCTGTTGCGGGGCAGCGAGCATGTTCTGGGTGGTTCCAAGCCGAATCAGGACGATGCCTATGTGATCACCCTCAACAAGCGTTCGGATGGCGGAACGGTCGTCGACATTGTGGCGAGCAGCGGGCGCTAGCCAGACAATATAAAGCCGGACCTCGCATTTCAATCGTCCGGCAATCAAGGGTGGCCCGCTCCGGCCGCCCTTTTTTTTGGCCTTATTCGCGGTAGCTGCCGCCGCCATCGACGGTCACGTCATTGGCGGTGGTGAAGCTGCTGAGGTCGCTGGCCAGCCACAGCATCGCATTGGCGACTTCGACGGCCTGGCCGACCCGGTTGATCGGATGGTTGCGGTTGAACAGTTCCACTGCCTCGTCATGCGGGCCGGGATAGGCGGCGAGATAACGCTGGTACATCGGCGTGTCGATCGCGCCGGGATGGACGGTGTTGACGCGCACCGGGTATTTTTCGGCGGCGCAGTGCAGCGCAAGCGACTTGCTCAGCGCCGTTACCGCTGCCTTGCTGGCGCAATAGGCGGCGAACTGGGCACCGGGACGCATCGCCAGCATCGAACCGATATTGACGATCGCGCCCTCCTCGCCGCTCTCGATGATCGCCGGCAGGCCGACGCGGCAACCGTAGAAGGTGCCCTGGAGATTGATGTCGATGGTCCGGTTCCAGCTGTCGAGATCGACCTCGTCGACCGATCCGGGTTCCGAAATGCCGGCGACATTGAACAGCGTGGTCATCTTGCCAAAGCGCTTCTTGGTGGCATCGACCGCGGCCTGCCACTGGTCGAGATTGCGTACATCCAGCTCGACTGCGTCGGCGCGTTCCCCGAGCGATGCGGCATGGTCTCTTGCCTTGTCGATCTGGATATCGGCGAGCATCACCGAGCCGCCTTCCTCGATCACGCGTTGCCCGGCGGTGCCGCCAATGCCTTCGGCGCCGCCTGAAATCAGCGCGACTTTTCCGTCCATCATACCCATGTCGTTTTCCTGTTTCCGGCCTATTTCTTGTCGAACAGGATCGGCAGATTGGCCAGCCCCCGCAGCATCATATTGGGCGGATAGCGCAGTTCGGCGCCTTCCTGGATCCGGATATTGTCCATACGCTTGGCGAATTGCTGGAACGATACGGTCATTTCCTTGCGCGACAGCATATTGCCAACGCACATGTGGATGCCCTTGCCGAACGCCAGATGGGTGCGCGCATTCTTGCGGTCGACCCGGAATTCATTGGGATTTTCGAACTGTTTGGGATCGCGGTTGGCGGCGTGATAGCGCATCATCACCATCGCCCCCTTGGGCAGCGTCACGCCGCCCAGTTCGGCGTCGCGGTGCATCACCCGCCAGATGCCCGACGAACCGCTGGACATGCGCAGCACTTCCTCGACCGCGTTGGGGATCAGCGAAGGATCGTCCTGGATTTTCTTATACTGGTCCGGGTTGGTTGCGAACAGGCGCGTGCCCTCGGCGAGAGCCGCCGTTGTCGTCTCATTGCCCGCAACCATCAGCTGCTGCACGATGGACAGGGATTCAGCGTCATCGAGCGGCCGTTCGCCGTCAACGCGTGCATTGACCAGATCGGACAGGATATCGTTCTTCGCCTCCTTGCGGCGTTCGTCCATATTGGCCTTCAGCGCGTGCTGATATTCGACCACCTCGCGCTCGGTTTCCAGCTGGCGTTCGCGGGTCATCATGCCGGACAGGCGATCGACGAAGGCATTGGTCCAGCGCTTGATCGTATGGGCATCGGCGACGTCGAGGCCCAGTTGCACGGCGATCGTCCGGACCGGCATCGGAATCGCATATTCCTCGACAAATTCGCATTCGCCCTTGTCGATGAAATTGTCGATCAGCTCGTTCGACATGTCCCGCATGCTGTCTTCCAGCTTGTTCACCTTGGGCATCGAGAAAGCGAGATTGACCAGCTTGCGGAAGCGTGTGTGTACCGGCTGATCGGCGGTCAGCAGGGTGTTGACCTGCGGCCAGCCTTTGGCCTGAATTTCCTGCAATTCCTTGTCATTTTCCAGCTCTTCGGCAGATTTTCCGCCAGAAAGCAGCGCATTGAAATTGTTGGAAAAATCGTCCAGCCGTCCGACCGCTTCCGAGATCAGATCATAGTCGAGCACGACATAGGCCCCAGCCGCTTCGTCGTAGAAGACGGGGCTTTTGGCGCGTTGTTCTTCGTAAAACTCAAACGGATCTACCAAAATGTCTGGTTGGAATAGCGATTTGGAAACGGCTTCGTTCATGGCAGGTTCCTGTCTAATTCAGTCAAAAGAGGGTGTTGGTTCGCCTTGCGCATTGTAGACCGGGCCCTCGGCATCAACGCGATATTTGGCGCTAACCGCATTGGTCAGGCCGAACTTGCCGATATGGTCCCGCATGCTGGCGTAGTGGACATCCTTGAAATGCTGGGCCAGCGCTTCTTCGCTGGTCCATTCCTCGAACACCTCAATGCGCGCCGGATTGTCAAGATCGGCGGCCCAGCTATAGCACAGGCAGCCTTCCTGGGTCAGCGCGCCGTCGATGAACGGCTTGCCGGTTTTCAGACATTCTTCGCGCTGCGCCGGATCGACATCGATATGGGCTGCAATCAAAATCTTCGCCATTGTCCAATTCTCCTAAAGCTTGTTGCCACCGAACTGGGCGACGACGACAAATATGCGTTTGCTGTAAAGCCACTGGCCGTCGATCTTGACAAATTCGTCATCGTAGCGGCCGCCGGCGACGCGGGGCTGGCCCTTCTCGACCAATATTTCATGGGTCTGGTAGCGCCCGGACGCAGTATCGCCGGTCACTTCGAGACTGGCGGGGATGCCGAGAAAGCTGACCGCATCAAACTGGCCCATCGCGCCGTTCCAGAGATTGACGATATTTTCGCGACCGACCACTTCGGTGCCCATTAGCGACCAGACGGCATCTTCCGTCCACAGCGCCCCCCAGTCGTCCGGATCACGGCGCAGCACGGCGTCGCAATAGGCATCGTGCAATTCCCGGATCGCCAGTCGATCTTCTATCGGCCCTGAAAACATGGTCTGGTCCTCTCCCTTTTATGGGAGAGACTACAGGGCAAAAAGGGCGGCAAGACAAGCTGCCATAAGTGCTAGCGAACGTGGCTCAGTCGCCGCTGATCCGTTCGATATCGGCGCCCACGGCCGCCAGTTTCTCTTCCAGCCGCTCGTAGCCGCGGTCGAGATGGTAGATGCGTTGCAGCCGGGTTTCCCCTTCCGCTGCCAGTCCGGCAATCGCCAGGCTCATCGAGGCGCGCAGATCGGTTGCCATCACCGGCGCACCGGTCAGCTTTTTCACGCCGCGGACAACGGCGGTGCGGCCCTTGGTCTCGATATCGGCGCCCATGCGATTGAGTTCCGGCACGTGCATGTAGCGATTCTCGAAAATGGTTTCGGTGAGCACACTGGCGCCGTCGGCGAGACAGAGCATCGCCATCAGCTGCGCCTGCATGTCGGTGGCCAGCCCCGGATAGGGAGCGGTGGACAGGGTCAGGGGTCTGAGTTTGCCATCGGATGCGACCCTTATGCCCTTGGCGTGGGGTTCGACGGACAGGCCGGCATGGCGAAGCGCGTCGAGGGTGGCTTCCATTTCATCTGCCTTAGCAGCGAGCAGATCGACTTCGCCGCCAGCGAGACCAACGGCGCAGGCATAGCTGCCCGCCTCGATCCGGTCCGACATCACGCGATAGGTGCAGCCGTGCAGCCGGTCGACGCCGGTGATGGTCAGGGTGGACGAACCGATCCCCTCGATTTCGCCGCCCATCGCCACCAGCATGTTGCACAGGTCGACGATTTCCGGTTCGCGGGCGGCGTTGCGCAGGATGCTCGTGCCATTGGCGAGCACCGCCGCCATCAGCGCGTTTTCTGTCGCGCCCACCGATACCACGGGAAAGGAGAAATCACCGCCGGGAAGGCCGCCATCGGGCACGCGGGCGATGACATAGCCGCTGGTGGTCTCGATCGTCGCGCCGAGCGCCTCGATTGCCTTCAGGTGCAGGTCAATCGGCCGGTTGCCGATCGCGCAGCCGCCGGGCAGCGACACCCGGCATTCGCCGGCGCGGGACAGCAATGGTCCCAGCACCAGGATCGAGGCGCGCATCTTGCGGACGATGTCATAGGGCGCTTCGGTCGATGTGATCCGCCCGGCCTTGAGCGTCATCACCCGGCCAAAATCTTCCGGTCGTGCGCCTTCGATTGTGGTGGATACACCCAGCTGGTTGAGCAGATGGCCGAAACTGTCGACATCGGCCAGCCGCGGCAGGTTGCGCAGCGTCACCGGTTCGTCGGTCAGCAGCGCACAGGGCAGCAGGGTGAGAGCGCTGTTTTTTGCGCCGGAAATCGGGATGGTGCCAGACAGCCGGTTGCCGCCGCGTATCGAGATAATATCCATGGTCCAGCATTTACCGCATATGGCGATACAGGCAAGCCTCTTGCGCCGGATGCAACCACGGGCTCTCTCGCGGGAGCCTAGTCGCGCAGCAATCCCAGCGCCGCATAGGCTGCTTTCACCGTCGGACGGGCCAGCGCCGACGCCTTCTCCGAACCCTTGCTCAAGATCGCGTCAATCGCATCCGTATCCTCGCGCAATGCCTCGAACCGCTGGCGGATCGGGGACAGCGTGCTGACCGCCAGATCGGCGAGCGCGGGTTTGAAATCGCCGAAGCCCTTGCCGGCATAGTCGGCGAGCACGGCCTCCTGCGACTGGTCCGCCAGCGCGGCATAGATGCCGACCAGATTTCTCGCTTCCGGGCGATTGGCGAGATCTGCCAGATTATCGGGCAGCGGTTCCGGGTCGGTTTTCGCCTTCTTGAACTTGCGCGCGATGGTTTCATCGTCATCGCTCATGTTGATCCGGCTCAGATCGGATGGATCGGACTTGCTCATTTTCGCATTGCCGTCGCGCAGGCTCATGATCCGGGCGGCGCTCTTGCCGATGAAGGGTTCGGGCAGGACGAAGGTTTCGGTGCCAGTGTCGCTGTTAAACTTCGAGGCAATATCGCGGGCCAGTTCCAGATGCTGTTTCTGGTCTTCGCCGACCGGCACATGGGTTGCCTGATAAACGAGAACGTCGGCGGCCTGCAGCACCGGATAGCCATATAGGCCAAGCGAGGCGCGCTGCTTGTGCTTGCCGGATTTCTCCTTGAACTGGGTCATCCGGTCGAGCCAGCCCATCGGCGTGTTGCAGATCAGCAGCCATGCGAGCTCCGCATGGGCAGGCACGCGGGCCTGGTTGAACAGGATCGACTTGTCGGGGTCGACACCGGCGGCGACCAGCGCGGCGACCATTTCGCGGCAGTTGGCGGCCAGTTCGGCAGGGTCGTTGTGGACCGTGATCGCGTGCAGGTCGGCGAGAAAGAACAGGCATTCGCCCTCGTCCTGCATCTTCACCCAATTCTTGATCGCACCCAGATAATTGCCGAGATGGAGATTACCCGTGGGCTGGATGCCCGATACCGTGCGCATGTCTTAACTTCCTTCTTTTGCGGCTGCTTCCGCCGCTTTCTTCTTGGTCAGCATGGTGATCTTGTCGCGGTCGATCGCGCCGGTCAGCCATGCGAGCGCGGCATAAACCAGTCCGCCGACGCTGACCAGAGCGGTGATCGATCCGACCCGCTGCCAGATCGTGCCGTCATAGAGACCCTCGCCAATCGGGGCGGCATAGACAAGCACCATGGCCATGCCGGCGGCCGAGAGGGTGATTCGCCCGATCCGGACCAGCAGCGTCGCCTCGACGTGAAAATGGCCGCGCCGGTGGAGCATGGTGTAAAGCATAGCGCAGTTGCACCAGGCAGCGACAGCCCCTGCAAAGGCGAGGCCCTTTATGCCATAGAGGGGGATCAGCAGCAGGTTGAGCGCGATGTTGATCACCAGCGAGATAGCAGCAGTATAGACCGGCGTCCTGGTATCCTTGCGCGCAAAAAAGCCGGGAATCAGGACCTTGACCAGCACATAGGCGGGCAGGCCGATGACCAGGGCCGCCACGACCGCAGAGGTGGTCTGGCCATCGGCGGCGGTGAAATTGCCGCCGACATAGAAAGAGGTGACCAGTGGACCGGCAGCGAAGAACAGGGCGATTGCAGCCGGGATGGTGAGGAGCATGCCCAATTCGATGGCGTTGCTTTGCAGTCGCTGGGCACCGCCAAGATCATCCTTGGCGATGAAGCGCGACAGCGCCGGCAGAATCGCGGTACCGAGTGCGATGCCGATAATCCCGAGCGGAAGCTGGTTAAGGCGATCGGCCATGGCGAGATAGACGAACGAACCTTCGGGCAGGCGGCCAAGGAAGAACAGGTCAATGAAGCGGCTGATCTGGTAGATGCCGGCCCCGAATACCGCGGGCAGGATCAGGATGCCCAGTTCCTTCACATCGGTATTGAAGCGGGGCATCTTGAGCGGAAAGCGAAACCCCGACTTGCGCGCCCAGTAATAGAGCCAGAGCATTTGCACCAGCCCGGCCGTCGCCACGGCAATTGCAAGAAAATAGGCGGTCTGGCGCGGGTCGCTGCCGTCGTTGACCAGATAGGAAGCGAGCAGCGCCGCGATCATGCAGATATTGAGCATGATCGGTGCTGCTGCTGCCGCTGCAAAGCGGCTGAGCGAGTTCAATATTGCGGCAAACAGGGTGGTGACGCTGATCAGTCCGAGATAGGGGAAGGTGATCCTGGCCAGCGAAATCGAAAAGCCGCTGGTTCGTCCGCCCCGGCCGAAATCGTCGATCAGCCAAATGATGCCGGGCATGGCCAGCATCATGATGGCAGAAAAGACCAGCAGCAGCGGCACGAATACCGACAGCACGTCGATCACGAATGTCTGGGCCGCCGTCCGGCCGCCATCGGCTTCCATCTTGCGGTTGAACAGCGGCACGAAGGCGGCCGAGAAGGCACCTTCGGCAAACAGCCGGCGGAAAATATTGGGAAGCTGGAAGGCGAGCTGCCAAGCGTCGGCTGCGGCGCCAGCGCCGAGGATCCGGGCCAGCATGATATCGCGGACAAAGCCGAATATGCGGCTGACCAGAGTCAGCCCGGCGATGATTCCGGTGGATTTCAGCAGGTTCATGCCTGCCGCCCTAGCAACAGGCCTTAGGCGTTACCAACGGGTTGCTCGCCCGACTGCTGTGCGGCCATCTGTTCGCGCTGCTGCATGTAGAGCGCCGTGAAATCGATCGGTTCCAGCAGGAGCGGCTGGAAGCCGGCGTCGCGCACGGCGTCGGAGATGATCGCCCGGGCAAAGGGGAAAAGCAGCCGCGGCGCTTCGGCAAACAGGAACGGATGCGCTTGCTCTTCCGAGATATTGCGCAGACCGAACAGCCCACAATAGAGAAGCTCGATGGCAAAGGCGACGCCTTCGTCTGCTTTCGCGGCAACATCGATTTTCAGCTCGACTTCATGGACTTCGTCGGAAACCTGGGAAGAGCCGATATTGAACTGCACATCAATCTGCGGCTGCGCATTCCACTGGTAGACGTCCGGCGCGTTGGGATTCTCGACCGAAAGGTCCTTCACATATTGCGAGATAACGCCGATCTGTGGCTGGGTATCGGCTCCGTTCGCCATCGGGTCCGGTGTCGTCACATTTCCGGCAGGGTTCGCATCGGATTCACTCTTGTCATTCTCGTCAGCCATCGGGCCTGTCCTTTCGGAAAATCAGTCAAACATATCCTTTGGCGCATATTGCTGCGCCGTTCGCTGCGCGCCTAGCAGGGGACGGAACCAAGGGCAATGAAAGAGTAAGCTCCGAATCGGCTGACCGGCCTCGCGGGCGCCGGGCAATCGCCGGTTCACAAATAACGGAGTATAAGCAGTCGAGTGGGTGCGGCAAATGCGGCCTTTTTACGAATGCCATTTGAAACCGTCTCTGTTTCTGCCTATGTATAGGCCCAAAGAAAAGATTGGATTGAGAAGTGACCATCGAAATCGTATTATTGGCTATGGTAGCGGCGTTTCTCGGCTTGCGCCTCTATTCGGTGCTCGGCAAGCGCAGCGGTCATGAGCAGGAACATATGCCGCGGAATATCGAGCCGCGGGGCGGCGACCGCCGGACCCTGGATGATGCCAAGCCGCATGTCCCGGATATCGTTCCCGCTCCCGCCAGCGCGCCGACCATGGTCTATGACAGCAGCGCCGAGGCCGGGATGCGCGAAATCCTGAGTGCCGACCGCAATTTTGATGTCGGGCGCTTCGTAGAGGGCGCGCAGGCGGCCTATACCATGATCCTCGAAGCCTTCTGGAAGGGCGACAAGGAAGAGTTGAAGGCGCTGTGTGACGAGGACGTCTACGAAAGCTTCGTCGAAGTCATTGATGCCCGCGAGAAGCGTGGCGAAATTCTCGAGAACCAGCTGGTGCGAATCGATAATGCGCGCATCTCGGCGGCGGAATATGATCGCCCGGTGGCGCGTATCACGGTGCAGTTTGATGCGGATATCGCTGCGGTGGTCAAGGACAAGAAGGGCAATCTGATTGGCGGATCGCTGTCCGATGCAGCTGAAACGCACGATGTCTGGACGTTCAGCCGCGACCTGTCCAGCGCAGACCCCAACTGGTTGCTTGACGAAACCGATGAGGCCTGATTCCCGGTCGCGTAGCTTCACCATCATGAAAATCGGGGCGCTTTTCGGAGCAATGGCTGCGCTTAGCGCCTGTTCCATGTCGATCATTCCGCACGGCGCGGCCCGTGAGCAGACTCCGCCGCCGGCGACCGCGCAGGAGGGGGAATGGGTAACGGGTGAATCGCCCGTCACCTCCCCGCAACTACCATATAAGAACGGCGCGCCAGCGCGGTTCCAGCCGGTGGACCCGGCACAGTTGGCCAGAATTGGTGATGATCCGGGACGGGCGATTGGTGCCGGCGTGGCTCTCGGGCCGGATATTGCCAGTCTTAATCTGAGCGAGGCAAAGGCCGGTTCTGCGCTGCGCTCGTTCCGCACCAGCTGTTCGTCGCTGGTCCGGCGCGAGGACAATAGTGGACTGACAATCGGATCCGACTGGCAGCTGTCCTGTGACGCGGCGCAAAGCTGGCCGGAGCAGGATGCTGCACGCTTTTTTGCTTCCTATTTCGAGGCCGTCCAGATTGGCGATGGCAAGGCCTTTGCCACCGGCTATTTTGAACCGCAGATCCGGGGCTCGCGAATCAGAAACGATCGCTACCAGGTGCCGATCTACCGGCGGCCCGATAATCTGCTCGACGTCGATCTCGGCCTGTTTTCGGAGGCACTGAAAGACAAGCGGATTCGCGGCAAGGTCGACGGGACGAAATTGGTGCCCTTTGAGGACCGCGCCCAGATTGATGACGGCGCGCTCGCCGGGCAGGGACTCGAGATTGCCTGGGCAGAGGATTATATCGACCTGTTTTTCCTGCAGATCCAGGGCAGCGGACGGCTGGCCCTGCCCGACGGGTCGATCATGCGGATCGGTTATGCCGGCCAGAATGGTCAGGATTATACCGGCATCGGCAAGCTGATGCGCGAACGCGGCTTACTGGCCGACGGCAAGACCAACATGCAGGGCATCGTCGAATGGCTGCGGGCGCATCCGCAGGAGGGCATGAAGATCATGCGCGAGAACAAGAGCTATGTCTTCTTTCGTGAGCTGACCGGACCGGGGCCGCTCGGGGCAATGGGCCATCCGGTCGTTGCCCGCACTTCGGTCGCGGCCGACCGGATGTTCGTGCCGCTGGGCGCGCCGGTCTTTCTGGACATGGCCCATGACATAGCCGACGGTTTGTGGGTCGCGCAGGATACGGGAGGCGCGATCAAGGGCGCGAACCGCTTCGACACTTTCTGGGGCGCAGGCGAGCAGGCAGCCCAGATCGCGGGCGGCATGTCGTCCAACGGACAGGCCCTGCTGTTTCTGCCCAAGGGAACGGTGGCAAAGCTTGTCGCCGCGCGCCGAATTCCGGGCCAGTAGCCATGGCGGACCGGCCCCTCACCGCCGGTGAAAAGGCGCTCTGGCAGAAAGTCATCGAAACCGTCGAGCCCCTTGACAGGAGCAGCCTCCAGCGGATCGAGCGGCTGCCGGTGGCCAAGAAACCACGCGATGTGCCGGCGCCGATCACGGCGGAAAGCTTTGGCGGTAAATCGGCGGGTGCCGCTGTGCCGCTGCGCGACCAGAAACCGGTGCCGACGCGCCACGGGCTGGACGGTGGCT
>CAWUKF010000038.1:0-13308 GCA_963922745.1 uncultured Sphingomonadales bacterium | reverse complement strand
TGCGCCTGATGTTTGCTGACCGATTCTTGAGATGCTGCCGCAACCATTTCCGTTCCCCTCAGAATTTCATCTCCAATGTTCGCCGGAGTTTGCCCCCGTGCGAATGTTCCAGCACTATAACCCATTTATCCGAAAAGCCAAACATTCGGTTCTGTGCTATAAAATGTTGGGAATGTGCGCTTCTGCTTGCCATAAATTGCAATATGAGAGAGAATCAGTTTTTATTCGAAATTGAAATTCGGGGCATTTCTTATGACGATCACTCTTTCTGATCCGCTCACTCTTCCTTGCGGCGCCATCCTCCCCAACCGGATCGCCAAGGCTGCGATGACCGAAGGCATGGCCACGCCAGACGGTGTACCGACGCCCGAGCTGGAACGGCTTTACGGACTCTGGTCGGATGGCGGAGCGGGCATGCTGCTCAGCGGCAATATCCAGGTCGACCGCCACCATCTCGAGCGGCCGGGCAATGTGGTCATTGATCGGGAGGCAGACGACGCGATGATGGTCGCTCTGAAGAGCTGGGCGCAGGCTGCCACCCGCAACGGCAACCATTTCTGGGCCCAGATCAGCCATGCCGGAAGGCAGACACAGAGCAATGTGAATGAGCATCCCAAGGCACCGTCGGCGGTCAAGCTCGGCCTGCCCGGCGGGCAATTCGGTGAGCCGGTGGCGCTCACCATCGAGGAGATCGAGGAGCTGGTCGACCGCTTCGCGCTGGCGGCAAAAACCTGCAAGGCGGCGGGCTTTACCGGCGCACAGATCCATGCCGCGCACGGCTATTTGCTGAGCAGCTTCCTCAGCCCGCGGTCCAACCAGCGCACCGACGACTATGGCGGCAGTCTGGAAAACCGCACGCGCTTTCTGCTGGCGGTGGTCGCGAAGACGCGCGCGGCTGTCGGCCCCGATTTTCCGATTTCGGTAAAACTGAACAGCGCCGATTTCCAGAAAGGCGGATTCAATTTCGAGGACAGTCTGCAGGTGGTTCAGTGGCTGGAGGCGGCCAGTGTCGATCTGGTCGAAATCTCTGGCGGTACCTACGAGCAGCCCGCGCTGATGGGGGCAGACGGGATCGAGGAGAAAGAGGAGCAGAATCTGGCCCCCTCGACCAAGGCGCGCGAGGCCTATTTCGTCGATTTTGCCAAGGCGATGCAGCAAGCGGTCACGGTGCCGCTGATGGTCACCGGCGGCTTCCGTACCAAAACGGCGATGGAATCCGCGCTATCCAGCGGCGCTGCCGATCTGATTGGACTGGGCCGTCCGATGTGTGTGATGACCGATGCCCCGAAGCAATTGCTGGAAGGAATGGAAGCATTACCGCGCTACGAGGACCAGCTCCAGCTGATGCCTGACTGGCTAGGTTTTCTGATGCGTTTTCAGATGGTCAAGGCGGTGGCCAGCTTCGCCGTGATCTACTGGTTTTACGAGCAGCTGGAAAATATCGGACAATCCGGAACGACCGATCCGAACCTCGGCGTGTTCACGGCCTTCCGTGCGGTCGAGGCGCGGAACAAGCGGATTTTGGCGGCGCGCAGTTCAGTCTGATCAGATGTTGGTGCTGGTCGGAATCTGGCTCGGCTGCAGATAGACATAAGGATGCATGCGGCGCTGGTTGCGTGCGATGATCCGGGACTCGACAGCTCTCAACCCTGCCTGGAAACGGGCTAGTGGCCCTTCGTCGCCGATGATGGCCGGGTCCTGAAACCAGCTTTCATAGGGAAAGCGATTGGTGCGATAGTCGCCGAGCGGGCGATAATAGACCGATCCCAGCAGTTCCAGCGAGGACAATTGTAGCAGTCCGAGGGACATCGGCGGCATATATTCTACCCATTCGGCCTTATTGTGACCCTTTTGTTCGGTTGGTGCAGCAGTCCAGCCGGCCCCGGTGACTGCCGGGGCAAAGGTCATGATTGTGCGTTGCGGGAAATTGACCGCTGCATGCTGGGCGCTGGCGGTGAAGATGATCATCGTGCAGACGTCGACCAGCTGCGCGCGGGACGTGATCGGCCTGAATCCGACCACATGACCTTCCGAGGCGATTGCGGCCGCCCATTGCGCCAGTTCGCTGTCGCCGGTCACGGCGTCGTCATTGTCGTAATAGATGTTGATATATTGTTCCGCCCAGTCGTGGATCGCATCCCAGACCAGCAGCGCATCGTCGCGATAGGCATAATCCGGCAGCTTTGCGGCATCGGCGACCTTGCGCTCAGCAAAATCGGCTGGTGTCATCTTTTTGTAGAAGTCGAAACGCAAGCGAGCCTGCACCGCAGCCCGCTGGCTGGATTCGATGGTGCCGCCGAAGAAATCGTCAATCGGGCCGCCCTTGTTGATCAGGGTTTCCACGGCCAGATTGTTGATGAACAACGTGCCCTCGAAATGCGGCACCAGCAGCGACCAGAGCGGATGGATTTCGGCGAGATGGCGGCGAGTGGCAACGGCCATCGCCTCGCTGACCAGATGGGTGCCGGCCAGATGAACGAACAGTTCGTGATAGTTGCAGTCGGCAACCTGAACGACGAATTTTGCCATTTCCCAGCCCCATTTTTCCGATGCAGAAACGGTCGGCGTCATCACCGGATACTGGCTGGGGTCCTGTCCGCACTGGATCGCCACTGGCTTGAGCGATGATCCGCCCGGGGGAACCGCAAACAGCGCCATCGGTCGATAGACATATTTCGCACGACCTTTCCAAACACCGGCAACAAGAACCTCCAGATCCTTGTAATCACAGAGATATATTCGGCCTTCAGCCAGTGCATCGGCAAGCGTGTCACCGCCGATGACGGCCGAATATTGCGCCGCAGTCAGAGGAAAATTTTCCGGAATCCGGTCAATGCCGCGGATCAGCATCGGGTTGGGACCGGCCACGCGCAAGCGGGCAAACTCGTCGTCGTCCTGGAAAGTATAGGCAATGCCCGGGGTCGGCAGGGTCTGGAAGAGATCGCGATAGGCTTCGATCGAACGGGTGTCCGCCGCATCCCCTGCTTTCATGATATCGATAATGATCGTGATGATGTCGCGCAGGGCGCTGTCATGAGCCTTGAGGGTTTCGATATCCGAGCCCTCGACTGCCTGCTCAATGCTGCTTTCCAGACCGGATCCGGGCTGGTCGACGCGATGTTTCTCGCGCATGGCCTCCACCTTTTCCCTGATCTCCCGCGCATCGTCCAGCGCGTCGCGAATGATATCCTGCGCTGCCTGGGTGAGACCGGAGAATATCGGGCGCAGCCGGACCGCCGCCACATTCTCCAAAATCGCGATGCTCACTTCGAGCACCTTGAACCACCATTCGATCGAAGGCTGGTCATCGGACGGGACCTGGGTGGCCAGCGGCACGCCCGGCAAGGTCGCGATATCGGTTGTCCATTGATAGACGGTCGAAGTTGCATTGATTTGCGCGCGGCGTTGTGCACGCTCTTCGATGCTGTCATTCTGCGGCAGACTGGGGTGGATCGCGCCACGCTTGGCACCTTCCCCTGATAGCTCTGGCTGCGGGGTAAATGACCGTGCATTTTCAAAAGACATGGTGGCTCCTGATCCGATTTTTAGATGGGGCGGTGTAATCTGCTTATGGTTAACTTGGCGTAAAGGCGCCGGAGACATCCCCGTCTAACGCCTGCCGCAAGGGATGCGATACTTAACATGGCGTTTACCTTTGCTTGTTAATGGCGATCAATGCGGTCAGCCATTCGACAATTCTTGCAGAGCCTCATCCCCGATATCCCGGAAGCCGTTCGGGACGAATTCGCGATCTTGAGCGCCACCCGTCTGCAGCAACAGTCGCGGGCCCTGTTTCTGGCGATGTTTCTGACCATCCCCTTCGTCCTCTATGCTTCCAGCATCGGGGCCGCTCCATGGATCCGCTACGGCATGCCGCTGGCGATGGGCAGCTGTTGCCTGATCGGCTATATCTCGCTGATCAAGGACCGCAACGCGTCGGGCAGCCCCGACATGGCCCGAAAGTTCATCGCCGAGGCCACCTTTTTTTCAGCCAGCATCTGTGTCCTTGTCAGCGTCTGGTGCGTGCTCGGCTATGTCTATGCCCCCGCCGAGATGCAGCTATTCTATCCATTCACCCTAGCGATGGGGTCGTTGACAACCATCTACACGCTGGCCTCGATCCGTCTGGCGGCGATCCTCAATATCATTATCGGTATCGTTCCGATCACCATCATCCTGCTGTTGTCCGGCGATCCGGTGGACTGGTCCGCCGCGGCCAGCCTGATCATGGTCACCACCTTTCTCTATCGGCTGATTACGCAGCAGAATGACCAGTCGATCCGCCTTCTGGTCCTGCAGCACGAGATGCGGCAGCTGGCGCACACCGATCCGCTGACCGGCCTGTTCAACCGCCGTGTCCTGGCAAAGAATCTCGAACAGCAGATTGCGGAGGGCGATCACCAGCGCCCCTTCACCATCGCGTTGCTCGACCTCGACGAGTTCAAGCCGGTCAATGACCGGTTCGGACATGGCGTCGGCGACGAGATGCTGATCGAGGTGGCGAAGCGCCTGCAGCGGGCCTGTGGCAGTGACGGTATTGTCGCGCGCATCGGCGGCGATGAATTTGCGGTACTGTTTAACCCGGATTCGGCGATATCGGGTGCGACCTGTGCAGACCATATGCTGGCTGCCCTTGTCCCGCCCTGCACCATTCAGGGCCACATGCTTCGCATCCAGGCCAGCATCGGCACCGCCTGCTGGCCGAAGGACGGAACCACCGCCGAGAGCCTTCTGGAGATCGCTGACAAGCAGCTCTACGCGGTAAAGGACTATGCCACCAAGGCCGATGCGCTCGTCGCGAAGCGATCCAGCAAGTTACGCTCCGCAAGAAGATAGCCGTCAGCCGTCTTCCCCGCTCCCTTCCAGCTCTTCCGAGCGCAGCGCCTTGCGGTCGAGCTTGCCGATCATCGTCTTGGGCAGGCTGTCGCGGATTACCACATCGACCACCCGTTCGTGCTTGCCCAGTTGCGGATTCAGCCAGTCCTTCAGTTCCTCACCGGTGACGGTCATATCCGGTTCCAGCGCGACATAGGCTTTCGGACTTTCGCCGCGATAGGCATCGGGCACCCCGATCACCAGCGCTTCCTTCACCGCCTCGTGCTTGTAGAGCACTTCCTCGACCTGACTCGGGAAGACCTTGAAACCGCCGACCGCGATCATGTCCTTCAGCCGGTCGACAATCTTGATATATCCATCCTCGTCGATCGTCGCGACATCGCCAGTGCGCAGGAAGCCGTCGACGAACACCTTTTCATCTTCGTCGGGCAGGTTCCAGTAGCCCTGCATCACCTGCGGGCCGGAGAATATCAATTCTCCCGGTTCTCCTTCGGGAGCGGGCTTTGTCGGGTCGCCCTTGTCGACCAGCTTGACCACGGTGCCCGGCACCGGCTGGCCGATCGTCCCGGGCTTGTTGAGCCCTTCATAGGGATTGGCGCTGACTACGCCGCAGCTTTCGGTCAGGCCATAGCCCTCGACCAGCTTGGCACCGGTCTTGGCCTCGAACTTCTTCTTCAATTCCTGTGGCAGGGGCGCGCCGCCGGAAACGCAGACCTTGAGCGATGAGAAATTGGTCTTGTCGATATCGGGATGATCGAGCAGCGCCTGGTACATGGTCGGTACGCCTGGCATGGCTGTGATTTTAGTCCGGGTTATCGCCTTGAGCGTCTGTTTGGCGTCAAAGCGTGGCAGCATCACGATCTCGCCGCCCCGCTCAACCGTCCGGTTCAGCACGGCGCTGTTGGCGAAGACATGGAAGAAGGGCAGCACGCCCATCAGCCGGTCGACATCGTCGATATAGGGATCGATGCTGTTGATCTGGCGCGCATTGGCAGTGAGGTTCTGGTGGCTGCACATCGCCCCCTTGGGGGCGCCGGTGGTGCCGCCGGTATATTGCAGAAGCGCTATATCCTTGTCCGGCCTGATATTGGGGGCTTTGTAATTGCCGTCATTGGCGATCAGGTCGGAAAAGGGCGTGATCCGGTCATCATCGGGCTGCGGGCTGTTCTCCTTGCGCCGGAACAGCGAGTAGAACAGCGCCTTGCCGGCCGGCAGCGCGCCAGCAATGCTGCCGACCACCAGCCGTTCGAGGCTCGACTGTTCGAGCACCTTGTAGGCGGTCGGGAACAGCGCCGTGGCCGATAGCGTGAACAGGATCCTGGTGCCACTGTCCTCGACCTGGTGGTTGAGTTCGTCGACCGTATAAAGCGGCGAGAAATTGACCACCGTGGCACCGATCGCCATCGCTCCGTAATAGGCGCTGACATAATGCGGGACATTGGGCAGAAACAGACCGATCCGGTCGCCCTTGCCGATACCCAGATCCTGCAGTCCCTTGGCAACACGAACCACACCGGACGCCACTTCGCTATAGCTATATTTGCGGCCCATGAAATCGAGCAGATTGGCGTCGCCGCGCCTGCCGGCAGAGCGGAAGAACATTCCCGGCATCGAGAGCGGCGGGTAAAACTGGTCCCATTGCGTAGGATGATTGTAGCGCGACTTCCAGATCGGGGGCTGGTCATTGTTGATATCAGTCATTGACATCGGTGTAAGTGAAGCGAGCTGAACTGACAATGAAAAATCCTAGATAATGGGCTCCCTTTCGCCTTGCCGAGGGTGTAGGGCAAAAGCCAATGGACCGAACCGATTCCACCCCTGCTGCCAAGTCCTCGCTGGTCTTCGTTTTTCTCGTCGTGCTGATCGACATGCTCGGCTTCGGCATCATCATGCCAGTGCTGCCGGACCTGATTACCGAGATTACCGGCGACAGTCTTTCCGCCGCGGCAGTCGATGCCGGCTGGCTCGCCTTTGCCTATGCCGCGATGCAATTTGTCTTCGGGCCGGTGGTCGGAAACCTTTCCGACCGCTTCGGACGACGCCCGGTACTGCTCGGCGCGCTGGGCGGCTATGCGATCTCCTATATGCTGATGGGGTTTGCCGGATCACTATTATGGCTGTTTGTAGCCCGGATTTCTGCCGGGATCATGGGTGCGAGCTTCAGTACCGCTTATGCCTATATCGCCGACATTTCCTCACCGGAACGGCGGTCGCAGAATTTCGGGCTTATCGGGGCGGCTTTTGGGCTGGGCTTCATCTTCGGACCGGCGCTGGGCGGATTGCTCGGCGAATATGGCACGCGCCTGCCCTTCTTTGCCGCCGGCGGTCTCGCTGCGACCAACCTGATTTTCGGATTCTTCATGCTGCGCGAGAGCCTGCCCCCGGAAAAGCGGCGTCCATTTGAGATCAGGCGCGCCAACGCGCTGGTTGCACTGCAGGGGCTGAGCGGTCAGAATCGCGTGGTCATCTGGTATGCGGCGGCCTTGACCGTGTGGATGATCGGCCATGTCGTCTATCCGATCGTCTTCGCCTTTTACGCGATCGAGAATTTCGGCTGGAGCGCTTTCATGGTCGGCCTCGCCCTCGCCTGTGTCGGCATCGGAGCGGCGGTGGTCCAGGGACTGCTGATCCGGGTGTTGATCCCGAAAATCGGTGAACGCAACGCGGTCATCATCGGCGCGCTTGGTATGACGGTCAGCACCATCGCCTATCTGGTGGCCGGCCCCGATCAGGGCTGGCTGATCTTCCTGGCGATCCCGGTGGCCGCCTTGCAGGGCCTGTTCCAGCCTTCGATCAACGGGTTGATGAGCCGGGCCGTCTCGGACGAGACCCAGGGAGAATTGCAGGGCGCGGTCGCGAGCCTGCAGAGTGTCGCGTCGGTCATCGGGCCGCCGATGTTCACCGCCGTATTCGCTGCCTTCACCGTTGCCGGCACCGTATATTATCTGCCGGGAGCGCCCTTCGGCCTGGCCGGTATCATCGCGCTGATCGCGCTCGCTATCTTCCTGCGCGGCTATGCGCTGCATTGCACCAGCGGCGAAGTGCAGCCGCCGCCGGATGCGCACCCGGTCGCCGACTGACCGGGTTCAGGCAGCGCTGTACCAGGCGATGCCATCCTTCATCTCAAGTTGCGCGCGGCCGGTATATTGCAGGTGGCGGAGCGTCGCCATTGCCTCGCCGCTGGCCATGCCGATAACATCGGGCGTGATCGGACGCTTGAACAGATAGGGAAAGCTGTCGACCACCCGCTTGGGGCTTTCGCGCAGGCCCTGTTCCAGATCATCGAGCGCCTCGTTGTGACGTTCGGCCAGCGCATCGAGCCGCTGATGCGCACCGAGAAACGGACGGCCGTGGGCGGGCAGAATGAGAAGGTCATTGTCCAGCTCGGCGCGGAACCGGGCGATGCTCGCCAGCCATTCGCCAAGCGGATCGCTGGTCGGTTCGCTGAGCATGGTCGAGATATTGGAGGTGATCCGCGGCAGGATCTGGTCCCCCGAGATCATCACCTTGGCCGTGCCATCGATCAGGCAGGCATGTTCGGGCGTGTGGCCGTTGCCGATCATCACCCGCCATTCATGGTCGCCGGTGCGCAGGCGTGTGCCTTCCTCCATTCGGATATGGCCGATCGGCAGGTCGGAGACGGCGCGGGCGAAACGGCCCCACCCCTTTTTGGCGAAATCGTCGATCAGATGCTGGTCCCAGCCGCAGAAGCGCCATTCGTCAAGCGCCTCTTCCGGCACGCCGTCGCGCTTGTCGGCGAGCAGCATCCGGGTGAGCAGCCACTCGGTCCGGTTCATGTGCAGCGGCACCTTGAACCGCTTGGCCAGCCAGCCGGCGCAGCCAACATGATCGGGGTGATAATGGGTGACGATGATCTTGGTGGCGCTTTGCCCCTCTAGCGCACCCGCATCGAACAGATGTTTCCAGGCCTCGATCACTTCCGGCATGAACAATCCGGTATCGGCGATCGCAAAGCCGGCGCTGCCATCGGCATGACGATCAGCCAGCACCCAGTTGTTGATATGGCCGAGCGGACCGGGCACCGGCGTGCGGGTCCAGCCGATGCCGGGCATCAGTTCGAAATATTCGCCGAATTTCGGTTCATAATCGCCCAGCGGGTAGGTCAGTCCATCGGATTCGATCGCGTCGAAGCCATGGTCCGCGAGCATCTCATCATAAGCGGGGGGTTTTCGGGGTGCATCCATGGCAAATGTCATAGACCCGGCACCAAGGGAAAGGCAAACGGATTTAATCGGCTGGTTAAACTGCTAGGACTATGCGGTGGCGATCGTCACCTGGTCCCGACGACGACGGAAAAAACCGGTGCCATCGCCCCGAAAATGGCGATGGCCGCCAGCGTCGTCACCACAACCGGCCAGGATTTCCTGCACTCATAATTGCTGCCCCTTCCCGAATGGTCCGGGGCAGCGATGACCGATCAGCGATCCTTGAACAGCGTTTCAGCGGTATGCTCGACCGGTGCGGCATCCTCGTCGGATTCGCCGGACAACGCCGCTTCGGCATCGCGCGCAGCCTGGGCGCGCTCTTCATGCAGTTCCGCGATCAGCGCCTGCCTGTCGCCGCCCAGCTTGGCGTCGTCCGCCACTTCGGGCTCGATACCGGCCTTTTTCGCTGCCTTGGCAACAACCGCATCCAGTTCGCGCTGCGAACAGAGGCCAAGCGTCACCGGATCTTTCGGCGCGATATTGGCAATATTCCAGTGTTCGCGCTCGCGGATGGCGTTGATCGTGGTGCGGGTGGTGCCGATCAGCTTGCCGACCTGGGCATCGGAAATTTCCGGGTGGTTGCGCAGCAGCCATGCGATGCCGTCGGGCTTGTCCTGGCGCTTGGATACCGGCGTGTAGCGTGGTCCCTTGGTCCGGCGTACCTGTTCCGGGCCCTTCTGGATCTTCATCCGGTAATCCGGGTCCTTCTCGGCTTTCTCGATTTCCTCGTGGGTCAGTTCGTGCGCCTGTACCGGATCGCGACCGGTATATTTGGAGCTGGCCAGGTCATCCGCCATCGCGTTGACCTCGAGAATGTGAATACCGCAAAATTCGGCGATCTGTTCAAAACTCAGCGCGGTGTTGTCGACCAGCCAGCTTGCGGTGGCGTGCTGCATAAGAGGAGTTGCTTGTTCGGCCATGATGGCATCCTTCCAAAAGCTGGCGGTTCCACGCCAGCGGGACGATAAAAATAAAGGGCCGCCCCCTTGCGGAGACGGCCTGTTGGAAGCTTATGTAGGATATCCGGAGCCTGTCGGCAAGATATTTGGCTAGGTCCGTGCAAAAATGGCCTTGGCAAGGATGCGGCGCGACATGTGGCACTGGTGGCGGCGTTCCTGCGCGACCAGGCCATGGAAAAACTGGTCGGCGCTGGCGTCCCAGCTGTATCGCGCGCCGAGCGCGATGCAATCGGCCGGATCAAGCGTCAAGGCGTGCCGGATCGCGCGGTTCAGATCCTCGTCCATGGCACCGCATTTTGCGGTCAGGATATCCACCGGGCCGGTAACCGGATAGGCCGCCACCGGCGTACCACAGGCCAGCGCCTCGATGATTACCAGCCCGAACGTGTCGGTCTTGCTGGGAAAGACGAAGACATCGGCACCGGCATAATAGCCGGCCAGTTCGGAGCCCGTCTTTCTGCCCGCAAAATGCACTCCGGGATAGCGCGCCTTCAGGCGTTCGAGAGCCGGGCCGTCGCCAACCACGACCTTCGACCCCGGCTGATCGCTGTTGAGGAACGCCTCGATATTCTTCTCGATCGCCACTCGCCCGACATAGAGCTGGATCGGACGAACAAGTGACTGATATTCCGCAGGCGGCGGCACATCCGGTCGGAAATTCTGCAGATCGACGCCCCGGCTCCAGTGATGGACATGGCCCAGCCTTTCGCCGCGCAGCTGATTGCGAACGCTTTCGGTCGATACCATGATCGCTTCCGACTTCCGGTGGAACCAGCGAATATAGGGCCAGAATATGCGCGGCGACAGACCCGTCCGCTTGGCCAGATACTCCGGAAACTGTGTGTGATAAGCGGTTGTGAATGGATGCTTTTCTCTTAAGCACCACCGACGCGCCTGGACACAGAGCGGACCTTCCGTGGCGAGATGAACGGCGTCGGCGCCAAACTCCTCGATCCGCTTGCCGATGGTCCGGGCCTGCGCAAAGGACAGGCGGATTTCCGGGTAGCTTGGCGCGGGTATCGAACGATATTGGTCCGGGGAAATGACCAGAATATCGTGACCGCGATTGCGCAGCAGCCGGACGACCGTATCGAGCGTGCGTACCACGCCGTTGACCTGCGGATGCCAGGCATCGGTGACCAGTGCGATCTTCACGCCGCCCGGTCCATGCTGCCTTCGACCGACGTCAGGCACGCCGGCTGTTCGTCGCGCTGTCGGCGTGCCTCGATTTCATCGGCCCAGTGGAGTATCTGCATATTGCCGTCATCGCATTCGACCAGAGCGGTGCAGCCTTCCACCCAGTCGCCGTCATTATAATATTCGATGCCCTTGATCATGCGGTGTTCGGCGGTGTGGATATGGCCGCAGACAACACCGTCGACGCCGCGGCTTTCCGCTGCCTTGGCGACGGTTTCTTCGTAGCGTCCGATGAATTCGACCGCATTCTTGACCTTGTGCTTGGCCATTTTGGACAGCGACCAGTAAGGCAGATCCAGCCGGTTGCGGACCTTGTTGACCAGCCAGTTCAGGCGCATCAGCGTGACATAGGCGGCATCGCCGACGAACGCGAGCCAGCGATGGGCGAGCATCACCGTGTCGAACTCGTCGCCGTGCAGTACCAGCAGCCGGCGGCCATCGGCGGTCTCGTGGATCGCCGAGCGCCGGATTTCGACCCCGCCAAAGTTCAGCCCGCTGAACTGGCGGAACATCTCGTCGTGATTGCCCGGGATATAGACGATCCGGGTGCCGCGCTTGGCCCGCTTGAGAATGCGCCAGATGATATCATTGTGGCTGTCCGGCCAGAAGAAGCGCTTCTTCATCCGCCAGCCATCGATGATGTCACCGACCAGATAGAGCGTATCGCTGTCGACATGGTCGAGAAAGTCGATCAGCATGTCGGCGTTGCAGCCGCGGGTACCGAGGTGGATGTCGGAAATCCAGATCGTCCGGTAGCGGGTCCGGTCCCTCGCACGCACCCTTGGCTTGCGTTTGAGCCGCGCTTCATAGCGTTCGGCGTCGAGCAGAGGAATGTCGGCCTCGGCGAAGGGGCGAAATTGCTTGGTCATATAAACTCCCATGGAAACCATCCATGAGCAGGGTCATACGCCCCGATTATTACAGGCCGATTCCCGTTTTATGAAGCTTTAGTGACGGAAAACCCGGGTTTCCAGATATTCCCGCAGCCGCAATTGCAGGTGCGGAACAGCGCGGTCGCTGGCCAGAAATTCGGCCACGGGCATCAGCTGCCAGCCCTGCCCCTCGTCCCCAAACACGATCTCGTCGAGGACCGAGCGCGGCAGCCGGCAGACAAAAAACAGGGCGACCGCGCCGGAGCCGCGCCAATTTGGATAGGATTGGACCCGTTCAAATTCGTCGGTCGCGATGCGGATGCCGAATTCCTCAAAAGTCTCGCGAGCGACGCATTGCGCACCGCTTTCACCCTGCTCGCGCCCGCCGCCGGGCAAGTCCAGCATGTCGGGAAACGGGATATCCGGCCTGTTGTCGCGACGATAGACCAATAGCTGATCGTCAATGAAAACCGCCGCTTTTGCACCGTGAAAATCAGGCTCGTCGCTCATTCCACAATTGGTCTATTCGACGATCAGCACGATCTTTCCGATATGATCTCCTGCCTCCATATGGGCATGGGCCTTGGCCGCATCGGCCAGTGGAAAGCATTCGTCCATCACCGGTTTCAGCTTGCCGGCTTCGACATCGGGCCAGACATAGCGGTGCAACTCGTCGGCAAGCAGCGCCTTGCGTTCCGCCGATTGGGGGCGCAGCGTGGAGCCGGTGAGGATCAGGCGATTCATCATGACCTGCGCCATGTTGATCGTCGCCTCGACCCCGCCCTGTACGGCGATTGTCACGTGCCGGCCGTCCTGTTTCAGGCATTGCAGATTGCGGGTGACATAGTCGCCAGCGACCATGTCGAGCACGATATCGACCCCCTGCCCATCGGTGATCTTCTTGATCTCCTCGACAAAATCCTGGGTCTTGTAGTTGATCGCATGATCGGCTCCGACCTGCCTTGCCGCGGTGCATTTCTGGTCGCTGCCACAGGTGACGATGACCGTCAGGCCGAACAGCTTGCCCAGCATGGTCGCCATCGTGCCGATGCCGCTGGTGCCGCCGTGGACCAGCACCTTCTCGCCTTCGCGGGCGAAGCCGCGGTTGAACAGATTGCCCCACACCGTGAACAGCGTTTCCGGCAGCGCCGCCGCTTCCGCCATGGTCAGGCTGTCGGGAATATCCAGGCATTGGCCGACGGGCGCGACGCAATATTC
>CAWUKF010000037.1:0-13538 GCA_963922745.1 uncultured Sphingomonadales bacterium | reverse complement strand
GCCGCCGGTCCGCGAATGTTCGGCGGTCAGGCCATCGCGCAGGCGTTGATGGCAGCGTCGCTGGAGGAAGACGGCGAGCGGTTGGCCCACTCCCTTCATTGCTACTTTCTCAAGGCCGGACACACCGACCAACCGGTCGACTATCAGGTGACTCATTTGACCTCAGGGCGCAGCTTTTCAACCCGGAGAGTAGAGGCCATGCAGGATGAAACCGTAATTTTCTCGATGATCGCGTCGTTTCAGTCGCCCGAAATCGGGTTCATGCATCAGGACGATGCGCGCGACGTTCCACATGTCGATCAAGCCTCTGCCGCGCTGGAGAGCTGGCTGGATCAGAATGAAGATTCACCGATACGGACCATGATTGATCGCATGACCCAGCGTCCGATCGAGATCATACCACTTGATCCATCAGCCCTGTGGGGAAATGCACCGCAGGAACCCAAGGCGGGCGCCTGGATGCGCATGCGAGAACCTGCGCACGCCAGCCCGCCGATAAGCCGCGCCCTGCTTGCCTATGCGTCCGATATGCTGTTTCTCCGCAATGCCATGATGCCGCACGGGCTGCGCCCGGGTTCGCGCCAGGTGCAGGCGGCCAGCCTGGATCATGCGATCTGGTTCCACGAGACACCGGATTTTGACCAGTGGCACCTGTTCCAGATGGACAGCCCCTGGGCCGGTGCGGCGCGGGGCTTGAACCGCGGTCATTTTTACACACAAGACGGGCGGATGATCGCAACCGTCACCCAAGAAAGTCTGATGCGACCGCACGGAAAAGCCCGTGAACGGCTGACGGAATGAGAGCCATGGCATGACCGACCAAGCGGTGGAGAGCGAATAATAGCACCAGCACGGACGGCCCCGCTCCCTGGCCATATGGTTTGCCAAGCCGTGTTTACAAATTACTCTCTTCAATCATTCGCTCGGCAATTTTGGTTTTGTACCACTGCAAGAGCTCGAATGCTTCTTCGATATCCTTGTCATTACCCGTCACGATCGATTCCAATATCAGTCCGCGCATGGCGGCTTGATGCAGACGGCTCATGGCATCGATCAGCTTGTCCGAAGTGATACCGGCATGGCGAGCAAGTTTCTTGGCTTTGGAAGCCTGAAACCTGTCGAGCTTTGCCACAATGCGCGGCAGGTTCGATATTTCAGGATCGTTGCGAGACCCGATGAGAATCTCCAGAATTGCAATAGATTCGGGCTCCCGCATGTTCGTCCAGACAGCATCGGTCAGCGATACAAACCGATCCACACCGGACGTCTCGGTTCCAAGGGACGCTTTTCTTTTGGCGGTAAGGCTTCGGATCGCTTGGCGCGCCACGGCCTCAATCAGTTCCGGTTTCCCCGGAAAATGGTGGAGCAGACCGCCACGGCTGATTTCCGCCAGCTCCGCCACATGCACCATGGTCGTGGCGGCATATCCTTCCTCAGCCAAACAGTCGATCGCGGCGTTGATCGCGCGCCGACGGGTTTCCTCACGCCGGTCTGCTTGTGACCGGCGCTGGGAACTGGAATCCGGATCTGTCATGCGTGGCTCGATCTTCGAAATACTCTGCTGGATAGGCAGACCCTTTTGCCCCACTGCCAACCCATAGGCAAGCTGGTTATTTCTTGCCTATATGAGGCAGAGCACACGCCCTGCGCGGCTAGAATCGCGCGGTCGCTCCAAGGAAAAAGCGCCTGCCGATAACGTCATAAGCAGAGGTTGGTGTGACCGATGTTCCCCCAAACTCAGGCGGTTGCTTGTTGGTAAAATTGGTAATGCCAGCCCGCAACTCAAACGATTCATTGGCAACCAGGCGCCCGATGAAATCGAAATAGCTTACCGCTGGAACGCCTGCCGCCGAAGTCCCGGGATCGGTCGCAACGATCGAATTGGCCTGCTTGCCAATATAGCGCCAGCGAAGGGACAGCGATCCGAGCGATCCTGCCAGACCCACAGTCGTGACATGTTTCCATTCCGGATGAGTCGAAGAAAATCCGTCGATTTGCGTGTTGCCGACAGTTCCCGCATAATCATAGACGGGTTCCGATGCCACCGACTGGATTTTATAGTCGATGACATAAGTGACGGCGCTGGTCGCGAACAGGCGGCCGAGACCGGCAATATTGAGTCCCGCATCGAGCTGAAAATCCAGTCCGGACGTCTTGTATCGGGCCAGATTGAAAAGGGGCTCTTCGATAACGGCGAGGAGGCCCGAGGCGTCACGTTCGATCAACTGGCAAGCCGAATTCTGTGGATCGTAATCGGGATTTTGTCCGCCAAAATTATAGCATTGGTTGAGTGCTATCGGGCTGGTTAGATATCCGATCGCATTATCAACGGAGATCGTATAATAATCGACAGAGAAGGAAAAGTCATCGAGCACACCGCGCATGAAAGATGGCTGGAACACGGTGCCGACTGTATAGCTGTCGGCGGTTTCTTCGGAGAGATCGGGGTTGCCAATGCGGAAAGCCGCGTTGGCGGAGCCGGAATAGGAATAACCATCAATCAGCGACTGCGGCACGCCCTGCGCAAGACATAGTGCGCGCACCTGTGTCGCGGATACGCCTTCGATCCGTCCATTACGAGCATCACCGTTGATATCGCACGGATCTCCCCCGCCCGCATTCGCTCGCCCGATGATACCGATAGCACCTGCGCGAGGCGCAAACAGGTTGCCCAGGCTTGGTGCGCGGATCGCCCGGGAATATCCGCCGCGCAGGCTCAGACCCTGCACCGGGGTCCAGTTGGCCCCGGCTTTGTAGGTGTGCACACCGCCAATCCTGTCGTAATCGGAATAGCGATAGGCCAGATCGACTTCCAAACCTTCTATGATGGGGAGGAGAATCTCGCCGTATAGTTCTGCGACCGCAATATCTCCTGCAGAAGAAGACATCCCCGACGTTCCAAGCGCCTCCGGTGCGGTTGTGACGCCGGGCGTGCCGGTTTCGGTGGGGCTGTTGCGCGGATCAATTTCCGCGCGATATTGGTTTTTGCGATATTCCGCACCGACCGCGAAGCCGACCGGACCCCCTGGAAGCATGAACAGCTCGCCGTTGATATTGCCTTGCACCACTGTCTGTTCAAAGGTGAAACGATTGGTGGTATCAAAGGTGAGATAGTCCGAGCATGACTGGGATGCAGGTGCGAAGCCGAAGGGGTCATAGCCCCCTTCGCAAAGGCTGGCGCCACCGTCGGCGGCACTGACGACCTGGTTGAAACGGCTGCGACTGATCTGGTTGAATGTCGTCGAATCCTGCGTTGTCTTGCCCTGGCTTACGTAAAACTCAAAACCGATTGACGATCCGAAATTCCCCCTGATTCCGCCGAGCGCCTGATAGACCTCATAATCTTCTTCGATGGCAAGGCGACCGACCCGTGTGCCAGTGAAATAATAGGAAACCGGCGCGTTCGGGACCGGACGGGCATTCAGAAGAATACGCAGATCAGGCGTTATAAACGGATTGCTGGCCGATATCTGGATCGGCTCGACGACGGATTGCAGAACCCCGGAAGCGGAGGTCTGGTTGACCTTGTAATTGGCGTAATTCAGCTGCGCAAAGGCGGTCAGATTATCGGTGATATCAAATTCACCGCGACCGAATCCGGTGTACCGGCTGATTGGCAACTGAACGGTGGAGTCAAACTGACTGCGCTGCCGGACCACACCATCGGCGACCAGAAACCCCGTATCCGCAGTATTGCGCAGGTTCAATGCGCCGGTGCGGGCGATGATTGTGCCATCGGCATTCACATTGTAGCTGCTCGATACCACCGGAACGCTGGTGCCATAGACATTGGAAAAAAGATTGCGGAACGCTGCCACATTGTCAGGACGACCGAAGCCAAAGGGATTGCGTCCGGACTGGATGATCAGCCCGCTTGTCGGAGAAGATGTGCCGTCTTGATTGTCAAAAAATGCGCGCGAATTCTGCGAAGCGGTTTCCCGGCCGAGATAGGATCCGGACAGGAAGAAGCGGCCTCGCTTGTCGGCAAAATCGGTGCCCCAGGTCAGCGAGCCGCTATAGGTGGCCGCATCGCCCTCTTGTGATATGCCGGTGCTGCCTTCTGCTTCGAAGCCGCGAAACCGGTTATTGAACTTGAAATTGACAACCCCTGCGATGGCATCGGACCCATAGACGGCGGAAGCCCCGCCAGTAATGACTTCAACGGAGGATACCAGGGCCGGCGAGATCGTGTTCAGATCCACCGAGCCGGACGTATCGGATGGCTGGAGTCTTCTGCCGTCAAAAAGAACCAGTGTGCGCTCTGAACCGAGTCCACGGAGGTTGGCATTGGCGCGTCCTCCGGAACCACCGGCGATGGCCGAGGTTTGAGCACCCTGTGTTGCCTGAAACTGCGGAAGCGCATTGAGTGATTGTTCCAGCGTTGCCGGGCCTGCATTCTGGATGAACGCCTGGTCAATGGTGGTGATCGGACTCTCGGCGGTAAAGTCGCGTCTGACGATGCGTGATCCGGTAACGACAATCGGTTCAGCTTCATCTGCTCCAGAAGCTGCGGACAGTCGGGATTCGTCATCATCCGAACCGACAGCTGGTATCGTCTGGGCAAGGGCGGACCCACCCAGTCCTGCAAAACAGACACCGCATAGTGCGGCAGCGCGAACAAGCCTCATCATCTCTCTCCCCATTATCAGGCCCGCCATAAGAGGTGCCTGCTGCCTTTCCGGCCGTGATGTCGGTTCATGATGATTCACATACCGACAGTCAAGTATGTTTTTAAGTTTAACTGCCGTTGCCAGAATTTATATTGTGCACCAACCATCATTCGCGGCGGCGAAAAAGCCTCTCGAGGTAGCGTTAGCGCGGCCGGCAGCGCATTCTGAACCGCCGCCGGGCAGTCCGATTCGCGGTCAGTCGATTGAGTAATGAGGCAGCCGCGAGAGGTCGCCCGACCGCTCTCCACGCGCCCATCTCGCTCTTCCCACAACGAATTGCTCTTCAGGATCCGTGGTGGCATCCAATCCCGACGCCGTGAACGCTGCCCGGATGGCCAGGCGATCCTTCGCCGTCAGGACGGGGACCGCACCAGCAGGTGCGTGGGGATCGGGGGGTAGCAGCCCGCCATTGCCGCCGCCGAGCCATGAATAGTAACGCATATGGGCCCAGGGATGAGCGCCGCTGCGAATCACGTTGGCCTGGATTTCGAAAAACCGGCTGGCCACAGGCTGAATGGCGGTCGCGACCCTGTCGGCCAGCACCATATCCCCTTCGCGGCAGGCGCGCAAAAGTTGATTGCCGAGTTGGCATTGCGGGGTTTGGACGGCCTCCGCGTTCCATTGCCCGCTCCAGCTGATTTCGAAATGGCGGCTGAGCAACGGGACAAAATCCAGATTGACCGGGCCAATCGAGAGCCGGTCGCCCAGGCGCGAACATAATTGCAAGGTCGAGGTCAGCGATACTGGCTGCGACACCTTTATCGCGACAACATTAGGGCAGTCCGCCAGCCGGTCATAGACGTTGAGCGGCTGACCAGCCGGGCCCAGGTGGGGAAAGTTCCGCCGATGACCTGTGGCCGCATAAAGCATGATGGGCAGGTCGGTAGCCGCTATTCTGGCGGCCATCATATCATGCAAATCAGCTGCCGAAATATCAGGGGCATAGCTTGATGCTAGTAGAATCAGGTCCACTCCCATCCTTTCCAGAGCGCTAATGATTTGTTGATCCTGAGACGCGGTTGAGCCGACGGCGATGCCATGTACGGGGATGCGTCCCCTCGCTTCATCCAGCACGATCTGGTAGAATTGCTGCCATCTCGGGTCGCCGGGCGGAGTCCAGTTGATCATCGGCATGGTCCCGCGAAAGCCCTGGGCGATGGCATGGTTCACATCGAACCGGATCGCTTCCTCATCCAGGCTGTGCCTGTCGGCATGAAAACTCGGCAGGAACAGGTTCATCAGATCGCGCAGATGCTCACCGGCCCATTTCCGCTGTGATGTCGAGCGGTCCGGCACCAGCCTGCTGATCGTCGATGTTTCCATATTCAAGCCGTTTCGAACCGCAGGAGCTCGATGATCGGGTCAACCGACGGGGCATCATCGAGCCCGGCACAGCGGTTGATCAGTTCTTTGCTTTTGCCATCGCCAAGGATGGGGCCGACCAGCTCATGGGCCTTTGCCTCGACTTCCTGGCGGCTCAACGGATGAGTGGGAAATCCCGGCACATGGGCCACGAAACGACTATGCGATTTTCCATCCGATGTTCTAATCGTGACGCGGGCACTTTCGGTACGGCCCTCGCCCTCGCCGGTATCCTGCGCCTGGTCGGCGACCACCTTGACCTTTTGCGCAAATGCCCTGACGGCCTGATCATTGTGCATCCGGTCCAGCGACTGCGCGTCGGTGAAATCCAGATGGCCATCCAGCATGATAATTGCCGCCAGATAGGGAATGTTGAGCGCCGGCATGTTGGCGCTGCGGAATGTGGCGGCGGCCCCCGGCATCTCGACGGTGATGTCGACCACCTTTTCAGGGTTTACGGTTTTGACCAGTTCGAGCAAGGCCCGTATCGCCGGCTGGGTGGGACCTCCGACTGGATAGCGCTTCATCGCGGACAAGCTCAGTTCAAATTTTTTGCCGAGATTTTCGGTCAGCGACGAAGCGTCCGCTCCGGTTCCCGAGAAGGCAGGCCAGCGGAACCAGCTTTTCTCGGTGTCAAAACTGTCCGGAACCCCGGTGAAGCCCACCGATGCCATCACCGCAGCCTGGACCCCGTTGCGCGCGCCCATTCCGGCGAAGACAAAGGCCTTTTCGACATGGCCAACATCCAGCATCCATTGCCAGGACCCGGACGCTTGCTGTGCGCAATAGGCCAGCATGTGGTTTACCTGGGTTGTGTTCAAATCGAGCAGCGATGCACAGGCTGCGGCCGTGCCGAAAACCGGCCCTATGCCATGGTTCGCCACGCCCGCCTTCCACAGGTTTATCGTGCCGATCGCTTTGGGCACGCGTCCGGCCAGTTCATAGCCGGCCACGACAGCGCTCACCAGATCATGGCCGCTGCGCTTCTGCTGGCGTGCAACTTCCAACGCCGCGCTGACAATGGCCGGACCCGGTTGCACATAGGCGGACGGGATAAAATCGTTGATCTCCGCCGCATGGGCCGTCATCGCCGAGGCGAAGATGGCGTCGACCAAGCTGGCAGTCTGGCGGGAAGCAAGGATCGGGCTTCCCTGACCCGGGCTGATCGCCAGCGCATATTTCCGGCCTAGCTTCGCCGCTTCCAGACCATGGCAGGCAATGATCGACGCGAGCGTATCCAGAACATGCAATCGCGCACGTTCCCGGATGGCTTCCGGCACATCGGCTTCGCTTGCCCCGGCGATATAAGCGATGAGGTCTGCCATAACCGGCACAAACGGTGTCTCTGGCCGGTCAGTGGATGGCGGCGGCGGGTCGGTTTCCGCAGCGTGGGCGCGCAGGCCACCGCCAACCAGAGCGGCTGCCAGCCCTGTCCCCGCAATCGCGCTGCGCCGCGACAATACAAATCGATTGTCGTCCATCAAAGTGCATTCCGCCGGTTCAGCCGGCCTCTGGAGGGCCTGTTCATTCGCCCGTATCGCGCGCTGCGCCGATCTCTGCCCATAGGTCGCGAAACTGGGACCGCGGGTCCAACTCTACGTGAGCGTCGGTGTCCATGATCATCGTCGCCCGTTTGGCGTTGGTATAGGCTGGCCATTCCGGCAGATATTTATTGGCCGGCTCGCCATCGGCAGCAAAGGAGGCCCAGGACGAAGCGATGCGTTCGGCCATGGCGACGCTGCCAGCACTCGGACCATTCAGGCCGCCTCGGAAACTGTACAGGCTTGGCCCGACGTCAATACCGTGGACTGCGCCATAACGTCCGCCGAAGGCCGGGCTCGGCCATTTCCACAAATAGGTCCAGACTTTTGCGCCGCCCTGCCTGGCTTTGCGTTCAGCCTGCTGAAAAGCGCCTTTTCGGAACCATATGTCGCTGTCGATCCGCGCCGCAAGAATGAATGGTGTCTCATCGGGATCTTCATCGCGATACATTTCGACAACTTCCTTGGCCCGGTCCCCTGCCCGTTCCCGGGCAAACGCTAGCAGGCGCTCTTCGGTCATGTTGAAGTCGATCATGCGATAGGATCGCTCATCAAGCGCAGTGGAAATGATCATCGGCACGTCGCTGCTCACTTCCGGTGCATCGGGATCGAACGGATGCCGTGGCAGGGCAATGCCGTCGACCACGGGTGCGAACGAAGTGGGTGCTTCGCCTTTTTGCCGGGCTGCGGCCTCCAGCTTTGCTTGTGTCTCCAGCAGGGTCGTCCACGGGATCGCCTGTAGGGCCGCGACATCCGTGATCTCCAGAGCCTTCATGAGCCGCGCAGCATTTTTTGCAGCCATCTCGGCCGGCATCATGCGCAACGCGGAGCCGCTCATCACCCCGGCCCTGTGGAACAATCCCTTGGCGTCCGGCATCGCCATCAGCGTGCTGGTTTTGGCGCCTCCGCCAGACTGGCCGTAAACGAGCACCCGCTCCGGATCGCCGCCAAATTGAGCCACATTGGCCCGGACCCAGCGCAGCGCCGCAACAATGTCCTGCATTCCGACGCTGCCGGAGGAGGCAAAGCGATCGCCGCCCACATCGGCCAGATGCAGGAAACCCAGTGCGCCGAGACGATGGGTCACCGAAATAACGACGCTGTCGCTGAACCGGGCCATTTGCTCGCCATCCATGCCGCTGTTGTTGCCGGAACCACCATAGAAACCACCGCCATGCAGTACGACGATAACCGGCTTCTTCGCTTGCTGGTCCAGATTCGGCGACCAGAGGTTGAGCGCAAGATTGTCTTCGCCCGGTCCTGATGGCTGGTTTTCAAACATGATGAGATCGGCATAGGCATGCCGGCGATCACCCGGAACTTGCGGAGCGGTTTCAGAATATTGCAATGCGTCTCGCACACCGGCCCATTTCTCTACCGGCTGTGGAGGCATGAAGCGATTGGCACCTGAGGTCGGTGCGCCATAACGAATTCCCAGAAACTTCGCGATGCCCCCTGCCATCATTCCCCGGAGGCTGCCGTTGCTGGTTTCGACCACCGGAAAAATCGAAGCGCCCCAAAGCGGACGAGCCAGCGCCAGGGCACCCCCGGCCATGGACAATCCGACGAAACTCCGGCGGCTCGGCTTGATAATGGCATTCATCGCATCTCTCCCTTTTGGCAAACCGTTTGGACGGCCGCCCTCATTTGCATTCATGATGCATGCAAGCTGCGCGTTAATCAAGAAACAATCGTGACTGTCGGTATTTATTCGGCTAAGGTCCTTCGTCTACAAGCCAGCAACCCCCGGACCGTGCGCGCTGCGCGCAGCGAATCGAAGGCGAGCGGAATGTGGCAATGATCAACAGGTACGCCGGAGCATATCCACCCATGCGTTCCGAGAGAGGAAATTTGAAATGACGAGCACGAATATGCACCCACGCCGCTTTCTCACCAGAGCCGCACTGATTCTCGCCGGCGCTATGTCGGCCTGTCTTTCGCCGTCAGTGACTGCGGAAGTTCAATCTGCAGACAAGACAAACCCGCTGCTCAATACCAGTCATGGACCGGTTCGCGGGACCCGCAGCGACGATGGAGAAGTCATGATCTTCCGCGGCGTCAGATACGCGGCCTCAACCGAGGGGAAGCGGTTCGAAGTGGCGCAGCCTCCGGCACCGTGGCAGCAACCGGCCGACGCCAGCAAGTTTGGAAATGATTGTCCGCAGCGACCATCGGGCGATGTTCCGGTGTTTGCCTCCTGGGTCAATAATCAGCCGCGCAGCGAAGACTGCCTGTTCCTGAACATATGGACGCGCGGCCGGTCGGACGGCAAGAAGCGACCGATAATGGTATGGCTCCACGGTGGCGGCTATGTCACGGGATCTGGCTCCAGCCACGGTTATGACGGAACCCGGCTGGCAGAGCGGGGCGATGTGGTGGTGGTCACGTTGAACCATCGCCTGAACGGATTTGGCTATCTCTATCTCGGCGGGCTTAGCGATGACCCTCGCTATGCAGACGCCGGCAATCTGGGCAGTCTGGATATTATAACGGCGCTCAAATGGGTTCGTGCCAATGCCGAGGCGATCGGCGGCGATCCGGAGAATGTGACCATCTTCGGGGAATCGGGCGGAGCGGCCAAGGTGTCGACGTTGATGGCGATGGAGCAGGCGGATGGCCTGTTCTCCAAGGCCATTGCCGAGTCAGGGTCGATGTCGCTGGCAGGATTTTCGCCGAGAATCGGAACGGGCATTGCACGGGATATTTTCACGACCGCGGGCCTCGAGCCGGGAGATGTCGCAGGCCTCGCCGCCCTGCCCATGGATGAATATCTCAAGGTGCTGATGGATTCGAGAAGCCGCGCCGCCTTTTTCCGGCCCGTGGCCGACGGCCGCTCGCTAACGCGCCAGCCGTTTTCACCGGATGCCACGCCGGTTTCCGCCGATATTCCGCTGCTGGTCGGCACCAACCGCACCGAGATGCGCCTGCAGGCAGGTCTGGCTGATCCGGAAGCTTTTGCCTTGTCCTGGGAGCAGCTGCCCGGAAAGTTGAAGCCTGTCGTCGGTGATGCCGACGTCGAAGCCGTAATCTCCGGCATGCGTGAGGCCTATCCCGAGGCCGATGCCAGTGAAATATATTTTCAGGTCGCGACGTTCCGCAATTATCGCGGTACCGCCTTGCGGCAGGCGGAACGCAAGAGCGCCCAGAATATGGCCCCTGTCTATATGTACCGCCTCGACTGGGAAACGCCGGTCGAAGGCGGCCGGTTGAAATCGCCTCACGCGCTCGACATCGCTTTTGTGTTCGACAATGTAGCACGGTCCACATCCTATACCGGAACCGGACCCGAGCAGCAGCGCATGGCGGACCTGATGTCCGAAGCCTGGATTTCCTTTGCGCGCACCGGAAATCCCAATACGGCGGACCTTCCCGAGTGGCCGCGCTATGATGTTACCGATCGTGCAACGATGATATTTGATGTCGAACCGCGCGTCGTCAAGGATCCTGATCTAGAGCGCGAGCTGCTTCAGCGCCTTCTGCCCGATGGACGGGGCTTGTGAGGTCGATTGCTCTGGCCGGACTGGCAGCCTTGCTGCTGTCCGGTTGCGCCAGCATTGCCGAACAGCCAACCAGCGGCGCGACGGCAACGATCACAACATCGGGCAAACTGAGCGGCGAGCTAGAGCAAGGCGTCCGTGTCTATCGGGGCGTTCCCTATGCCCAGCCGCCGGTCGGACCGCTACGCTGGCAGGCCCCGCAGCCGGTCAAATGGGACGGCGTGCGCGATGCCAGCCGCTTCGGTCCTGCCTGTCTCCAGCCGGTGAACGAAGATGGCAGTCCCAATTTCGGCGGCTATGCCGGGCCGGTTTCGGAGGACTGCCTCACGCTCAACATATGGGCTCCTCGCGATGCGCAAAATGCGCCGGTCATGCTCTGGCTATTTGGCGGCGGAGGAGTCGTCGGTGCCGGCAATATCCCCACCTATCATGGCGACGCCTTTGCCCGCGATGGCGTAATACTGGTGACCATCAACTACCGTCTGGGCGGGCTTGGCGGCTTTGCCCATCCTTCGCTAACGGCGGAAAAGTCTGGTGGTCCGAACGCCAATTACGCGCTCATGGATGCCGTCGCAGCGCTCCAGTGGGTCAAGGATAATGCCGCGGCTTTTGGCGGTGATCCCGGCAATATCACCCTCTTCGGGGAAAGCGCCGGGGCCACGATGACCGCCAATCTGGTGACTTCGCCGCTCGCCAAAGGGCTGTTCGGAAAAGCCATTTTTGAATCCACCGGATCCCTGGCGACGCCAGCAACATCTTTGAAAAAAGCGGAGGCCATCGGTGGAAAAGTCGCCAGCGATCTGGGCTTGCCCGCGGCAACGGCGGCGCAATTGCGCGCGGTGGACGCCAAACGGTTTCTCGCCAACAGAATAGCAGGCTTCGGCCTGCGCACGATAGCCGATGGAGTCGTCCAGCCATCGTCGATCATGGACGCCTATAAAGCCGGGGTGCAAAATGACATCATGTTGATGATCGGCACCAATTCTGATGAAGGTCGGCTGGCAGGAACGCAAAAAGTGGCGGCCCTTGCAGAGAAACGGGGGACGGTCTTTCAATATTTCTTCGACTATGTTCCCGATGCGCTGAAAGACAAGCATCCCAACGGTGCGCCGCATGCGGGCGAGCTGCCATTTGTATTCGACACTCTGGACAGCTACGCGCTGCTGCCAGACCGGTCGGTTTCCCGGGCGGACCGGGACGTTGCGCGGCTGACACATGCCTGCTGGGTGGCTTTTGCCAAGGCCGGGCCCGGCGCAACAGCCCTGGACTGCGACGGGCTATTTGATTGGCCGGCGCGAACCGCAGCCAACGGTCATGCCGTCGCCCGCTTGTCGCTTGACCCTGGTCTTGTGCCAGCGAGTGATCTGCAATCGCCCCCTAATGGTGCACCACCGGGAAAGACAAGCCGTCCGTAAAGCATAAATTGATCCGCAAACGAGCAGCCGGGCTTTCCGCCCGGTTGGATCGACGACGCTGCCGAATATCAGAAGCGCCTTTGGTTGCGCCGATTGGAGACCATGAATGGGCAAGCTGCACCGCCGACCGGCTGCCTTGACTCTCCACCCGGCGTATCCCCCCTTTTGGCACCGGCGAGTATAATCACCAGGTACAGGCCATCGCCGTCCCTCAACAGTCCGGGTCTGGTGGAAACCCGAGAACCGAAGAGTTGTCCAATCGGAACAACAATCGGACAGGCCGTTTTGTCAAACAAAATGAAACTGGCTGAAATGCGTCAATGGTGCCCAGAAGAGGAAATCAGCGTGCAGCGTAAGTTCCTGTTTTAATTCATAGAATTAGTCACATTGTGGTGTGTTGCCAGTGTCGATACCTGCGGACTAAAGCGGCTTGGCGGTGCTGGTCCTGATATTTTTTTCGACTCAGTGCCAACTTTACACCACTCCGATTCTCTGCAATAATACTGCTACTGCAAAATTTCTTGACTTCCGTATCCATTCCTGTATTTAGACCGCATGAATGTTACTACTGCAAAATTATTGATATTAAAAGACGTTTGCAAAATTTCCGCAGGTTTTCCGTTGCGAGGTGGTATCGATAAACTACCCGTCGGCAAAACTGCAATGTTGCAAATGCGGGATATCGGCTCCGATGGTCATATTGACTGGGCAAATGTTTCCAGAGTGACCTTGCCGCCTAAGAAAAAAACCAGTTTCCTCAATCCTGGAGATATAATTTTTTCGACGAGGGGTGGTCGAAATTTGGCTGTCACAATGGATGTCAGTCCTTTCCCCACAGTTTGCTCGCCACATTTCTTTTTGCTCCAAATCACCGACACCGGCACGTTGTCACCAGAGTTTCTGGCGTGGCAGATTAACAGCGCCCCTGTTCAAGAATATTTCCGACGCGAAGCAACGGGTACGCACATCCTCAACCTTACGCGAGCAGTGGTGGACAATGCTGTCATCGCTATCCCTGATCGGGCCATGCAGGGTAAAATTGTCGCTTTTGAT
>CAWUKF010000036.1:0-13635 GCA_963922745.1 uncultured Sphingomonadales bacterium | reverse complement strand
TCTATGTCGGCTTCAACCGTTTTGCCCACGGCCGCGACCTCGCCGGCCCGGGCTATGCAACCTTCAAGTCACCCAATGCCGATACCTTATATTCCAATGCCTATCTGGATCTGACGGCAGGACCGGTGCTGCTGACCGTGCCGCCCACCGAAGGGCGCTATTATACCGTCAATCTGCTCGACCTCTATGGCAATGCCACCAATATCAGCGCGCGCACCCATGGTACGACCGGCGGCCGCTATCTGCTCGCGACCACCGATTGGGGCGGCGAGGTGCCGGAAGGCGTCACGCTGTTCCGCGTAACGCAGCCCTATATGTGGATCCTGATGCGGATCGAGGCAGAAACGCCGGCGGTTTTGCCGCAGGTCCGGCGCCTGCAGGACGCCTTCACCCTGGAGCCGACGGCTTCGTCGCCGACTCAGCGCGATTTCCCGGCTCCGGGGACGATCGATGATCCGGCAGCCTTTCTCAAGATCCTCGACTGGGTGGTCGAACAGGCCGGCGTGCGCAACGAGGAACTGGGCCATGTCCAAGGCTTTCGCAGCCTCGGTGTAGGAGGCCCGCGCACAGTTGAGCAGGTCCTGGCCGACGAATCAGTGAAGCGGGGCGTGGAAGCCGGCTTCGCGGATGCGCGAACGGTCATCACGAACAGCCTGGCCCAGAATGGAGTCAGTAGCAACGGCTGGCGCGAGCCGCTTGATATCGGACGCTACGGCTTCAATTATATCTACCGGGCCAGCGTCAACACGCTGGGCACCGGAGCCAATGTACGGCTCGAAAATTTCGCCTTTACCACGTTCCAGGACGCCGAGGGCGAAGTGCTGGACGGCGCCAAGCATGACTATGTGCTGCGCCTGGCATCGCCGCCGCCCGCCGATTTTTTCTGGTCGGTCACGGTCTATGACCGCAAGACTCAGGAACTGGTGCCCAATGATCGGAACAAATATCTGGTTAGCGACAATACCGAGGGGCTGGTGATCGGCGAGGACGGTTCGGTTACCATCACCTTCTCGCGCGACGCGAAAGGTCCCAATGCCATCCCGATTCCGGATGGCGGCTTCTATCTCGCCCTGCGCGCTCAGGGTCCGCGGCGCGAGATGACGCAAGGGACATGGCGGCTTACGCCGGTGGAAAAATTGCCGCGGTAGAACGCAGCCGTTTCAGCCTATTTCGGGGTTCCGCCGCTTGTTTGCAGCTTTGCCTTCTCCCCCGCAATAAATTCCTCCATCTTTGCCTCCATCACTGGCAATGGCACCGCGCCCAGCGCAAGATAGGTGTCGTGGAAGGGCCGCTGATCAAAGGCTGTGCCCAGTTCCGCCTCGGCCTTCGCGCGCAGCTTGCGAATGCTCATCTCGCCAAGCTTGTAGGCCAGCGCCTGCGCCGGCCAGGAGATATAGCGGTCGACTTCGGTTTCGACATCGCGCTGGGCGAGCGCGGTATGGCTGGCGAGATAGTCGATCGCCTTCTGCCGGCTCCAGCCCTTGCTGTGGATGCCGGTGTCGATCACCAGGCGCACCGCCCGCCACATTTCGAAGGTTTCCCTGCCGAATTCCTCATAAGGGGTTTCATACATGCCGAGCTTTGTTCCCAGCCATTCGGTGTACAGGCCCCAGCCCTCGCCATAGCCCGAAAAGTAGATTTCCTTGCGAAATTCCGGCCGGTCGGGTGCTTCCAGCGCGACCGCGGCCTGAAAGCTGTGGCCCGGAATACATTCGTGCAGCGCCAATGCGGTCAGATTATAGAGCGGGCGGGACGGCAGATCATAGGTGTTGAACAGGCAACTCTCCAGCCCGCCGCGCCCCGATGTGTAGATGGGCGCGATCGCATCGGGCACCGGGCGGATGGTGAAGCGATAGCGCGGCAGGAAATTGAAACTGTCCTTGAGCTTGCCATCCATTTTCTTGGTTACATAGGCGGCATAAGAGAGGAGCTCGCGCGGTGTCTTCGCGTAGAATTGAGGATCGGTCCGCATGAAGGCCAAAAACTCCGGAAAAGTTCCCGCAAAGCCTGCGGCCTTCATTGTCGCCTGCATGTCGGCATCGATCCGGGCCACTTCCTTCAGGCCGATCTGGTGGATCTGGTCGGGGGTCAGGTCCAGCGTGGTGTAGAGGCGGATCTGGTCCTGATAGAAGCGTTTGCCGTCCGGCAGCGAATAGGCATCGATGGACGTGCGTGCGTGGGGCATATAGTCCTCGCGCATGAAGCGGAGCAGCGCAGCATAGGCCGGGGCAACTTCCGCTTCGATGATCTGCAGGGCCTCCTTGCGCATGGCGGCCTGCTCCGCCTCGGGAATGGACTCGGGCATATTGCGGAAGGCATCAAAGAACGGATTGTCCTCGCCGGTCATGGTGTAGGCCTCGATGGTCTTGTCGCGCCCTTCGATACCGACCCGAGGCACGGTATAGCCGCGCGCCAGACCGGCCCGCATATTGGCGATATTCTCCTCAAAATAGCGGGGAATATCCTGCATGCGCCCGAGATAATCCCTATAGGCAGTGGCGTCGGAGAAACCCGCACGCGGGTTCAGGCCACCCCAGAATAATGTATCGCTGTTGAACGGTGCCTCGTAGGTCTTGTATCCGAGGCTGTTGACCTGCTCCCATATCATCTGTCGAAAAACGGCGGCGTTCACCTGTTCCGGCTCGGAAAGCTGGTCGACCGGAATGGCGTCGAGCTGGCGCAGCACGTCCTGCCAGTAGGCCAGTCGTTTTGCCTGTGTTTCGGCGGTTTCACTGGGAAAGCGGTCGCCCTGCACCCATCGACCGTCCTTATTGACCAGATGAAATTCCTTGTGCCGCCACTCGGTTTCGGCCTCGTAGAGAGCACGTAATTTTCCGTCGAGCGGTCCCGGTTCGATCGTAACTGCCGGATCGGCGCCGGTCTCCTGAGCCAGGAGCGAAGGCGCCAATGCGAGGCTGGCAGCCCCGAGACACAAAGAAAGAGCAATGCGTGAAATCGTCATGACGGGACCCCTGAACCAAATATCATTTCTGGTTACCATAGAGGCAGCGCAGTCCGCCCAGGTCAAGCCTTCCTCGCTATTTAGCGACCGGTTTGCCTGCAAATAAGGAAAGTGCAACCTTGCAGCCGGCGATGAAGTGCCGAGTTGCCGGAACTTTCTCAATCCGCCTGTCGGATGCTCAGACCAGCAATATCCGCAACGCCACATACAGGATGAGCAACGCCGTCAGCCGCCGGATCCAGATTTCCGGCAGGGCCTTGCTTGCCAATATACTGCCGACCTGTCCGCCGAGCAGCACGCCGACGAACAGCGGCCAATAAGCCAGCATGGCGTCACCGCCGCTGTTGAGGCCGGATTTCATCAGTTGCCCGGCAAGGCCAGCGATCGAGTTGACCAGAATGAATATACTGGCGGTCGCAGCGATCCGGCGGCTGTCGGACCAGCGGGTCAGCAGCAGGATCGGAGCCAGAAAGATGCCGCCGCCAATACCGACCATGCCGGACAGAAAGCCGATGCCGGTGCCCACTGCGGGGGCAAAAAGCCGGTGTCCGGTCCATCGCTGATTGCCCGACCCGGTCCCTGCCCTCTTGATAAAGGGTTCAATCAGCAGCAACAGACCCGCCGTGGCCAGCGACAGGCCGAGCAACAGCAGGAAACTGTCCTTGTCCAGCACCATCCGCCCGCCCAGCCAGGCTGCCGGAACAGAGAGCAGCAGGATCGGCCAGATTTTCGGCCAGTCGATCAGGCCGCGGGACTGGAAGCGGAGGGTGCCGCCGGTCACGACGATAATATTGCACAGCAAGGCGATAACCGGCAGCGCCCGGTAATCGAGCGCGGCCAGCGCCAGCAGCGCGATATAGGTCGAGCCGCCGCCAAATCCGACGCTGGCATAAAGCGCCGCGGTCAACGCAAACAGCAGCGCGAGACCCAGAATGCCAATCGTCATTTCAGTTCCCGCCCTGTCGCCGGCAATTCAGATCAGAATTTCCCGTGGCAATGCTTGTACTTGCGTCCCGAGCCGCAGGGGCATGGCGCATTGCGGCTGACCTTGCTGCCGTCAAACGCATCTTGCGGATTGTTCATCTGGCCGGATTGCCGTGGCGGCAGGGACGTGGAAACCGTGCCCAGCGTGCCGCCGTCGATATCATTGCTGTTATCTTCGCCGGTCAGCGGATCGATATGGGTGGTCAGGAAGTCCGGCAGTTCCGGCAGGTCTGGTACGGCCAGCTCTTCCGGCCGCTGGAACTGGCTGATGGCGATGGTCTTGGTCACGCCTTCGCGGATGATTTCCAGCATCCGTTCAAACAGACCAAAAGCTTCCTGCTTATATTCGTCGAGCGGCTTTTTCTGCGCATAGGCACGCAGGAACACCACCTGGCGCAGCGCATCGAGCGTCGCCAGATGTTCCTTCCAATGATGGTCGAGCAGTTCGAGCAGGATCGACTTTTCTATTTGCGCCCAGACACCGGGGTTTTCCGCTTCGACCGCTGTCATCTTGGCTTCGAAGTCGGCATCGGCCATATCGGAAATGCGGGTTTCGATCAGTTCAGGTTCGAGCGCGTCTTCCTGCATCCAGCTATCGAAATCGGGCTCGAGGTTGAGCACGTCCCGGACCCGTGTTTTGAGCCCCTCGATATCCCACTGTTCGGGATAGCTGCCCGGCGGGCAGGCATCGGCGACCATGCCATTGACGGTTTCGTGCCGCATATCCTCGACCACATCGCCGACTGTGTCGGCGTCCATGATCTCGGAACGCTGCTCGTAGATCACCTTGCGCTGGTCGTTCATCACGTCATCATATTCGACAACCTGCTTGCGCGCCTCGTAATTGCGCGCCTCGACCTTTTTCTGCGCCGTCTCGATGGCCTTCGACAGCCATTTGCCGCCGATGGCCTCGCCATCCTCGAGATTCTTGTTCATCATCTTGGCGAACATCGTCTCGGTGCCGAAGATGCGCAGCAGATCGTCTTCCAGGCAGAGATAGAAGCGGCTCAGGCCGGGGTCACCCTGACGGCCGGAGCGACCGCGCAGCTGATTGTCGATGCGGCGGCTTTCGTGCCGTTCGGTGCCGAGCACGAACAGGCCGCCCGCTTCTCTAACCCGCTCGCGCAGGGCCCGCACTTCCTCCTCGATCTTGGCAATGGCCTTGTCCTTTTCCGGACCGGCTTCCATGTCCGACAGTTCGTCTTCAATCCTGAAATCGATATTGCCGCCGAGCTGGATATCGGTGCCACGACCCGCCATATTGGTCGCGATGGTTACCGCGCCGGGAGACCCGGCCTGCGCCACGATATGCGCTTCCTGTTCGTGGAAACGGGCGTTGAGGACGCTGTGCTTGACGCCTTCCTTGTTGAGGAAGTCGGAGAGCAGTTCGGATTTTTCGATAGACACGGTACCGACAAGTACCGGCTGGCCCTTGTCGCTATGCTCCTTGACGGTCTTGGCAATAGCAGCGAACTTGTCGAGCGTGTTCTTGTAAAACTCGTCATTCTCGTCAATCCGCTGGACCGGTTTGTTGGTCGGGATGGTGACGACGTTCATCTTGTAGATTTCGAAAAATTCCGCCGCTTCGGTTTCCGCGGTGCCGGTCATGCCACCCAATTTCGGATACATGCGGAAAAAATTCTGGAAGGTGATCGACGCCATGGTCTGGTTTTCCGGCTCGATCTGAACGCCTTCCTTGGCCTCGACCGCCTGGTGCAGGCCGTTCGACCAGCGGCGGCCGTCCATCATCCGGCCGGTGAACTCGTCGATGATGATGACCTTGCCATCCTTGACGATATAGTCGGTGTCGCGCTTGCGCATGACATTGGCCATCAACGCCTGGTTGAGGTGGTGGACCACCTGGGTATTCTCGAAATCGTAGAGATTGTTGCCGACCAGCAGACCTGCTTCTTCCAGCAGGCGTTCCGCCTTCTCCGTGCCGTCCTCGGTCAGCGAGATATTGCGGGTCTTCTCGTCTTTCTCGTAATCGTCTTCGGTGATATTCTGGACGACCGCATTGACCTTCAGATAAAGATCGGACTTGTCGTCGGTCGGTCCGGATATGATCAGCGGGGTACGGGCTTCGTCGATCAGAATCGAGTCGACCTCATCGACAATCGCGAAATTGAACGGCCGCTGGACCATCTGGGCGCGTTCGTGTTTCATATTATCGCGCAGATAGTCGAAGCCGAATTCATTGTTGGTGCCGTAGGTGATGTCTGCGGCATAGGCGGCGCGGCGCTTTTCCTCGCCGAGATTGGGCACGATCACACCAACTTCCATACCAAGGAAATTATAGACCTGGCTCATCCATTCCGCATCACGGCGGGCGAGATAGTCGTTGACCGTGACCACGTGTACGCCCTTGCCGCTAATGGCATTGAGATAGCAGGCAAGCGTTGCGACCAGGGTCTTGCCTTCACCGGTCCGCATTTCGGCGATTTCACCGCGATGCAGGACGATGCCACCGATCAGCTGCACGTCATAGTGGCGCTGGCCGAGCGTCCGCTTGGCGGCTTCGCGGACAACCGCGAAGGCTTCCGGCAGGATGTCGTCGAGCGTGTCACCGCCGGCGACCCTTTCCTTGAATTCAACGGTCTTTGCCGCCAGTTCTGCGTCCGAGAGGACTTCAATGGAAGGTTCGAACGCGTTGACCGCGTCGACCACTTTCTGCATCGATTTGACGTACCGGTCATTGGCTGACCCGAAGATGGATTTGGCTAAACCGCCGAGCATGACATTTTCCAATTATAGATTTTTCAGGCTGAAAACAGCCGGGAACAGGTTAAATTTAGGGTGGATGACCCGCCGTTCAATAGCGGCGGAAGCAGCGGCCGCTAGGGCGCGCCTTCTTCATGTTCCAGTTTGTCGCCACTATCCGACGGCATCGCGACGTCCGCCCACACCGGCTTGCGAATGCCGACCGCATCCGAAGTCCTGTGCGGCACAAGCCGGATTGCGGTCGCTGCCGGGAAGGAATGATCCGCCAGCATAACGGCGGTCGATTCGGTCACCGCTGCCCGGGAGATGCCTTCTGCATCGGCGAGCTGGGCCGCGCTTCCCAGTTCCGGTACCATGCGCTCTGCTGTCGCCGCCGACGCTGGCACGGCCAAGCCGACAGCGTTGAATAGCAGCAACATAAAACTTGCAATATATGCGTTCATGGACAAGGCATCCGTCAATATGAGCGCGTTCTATCAAAACATTGGATAAAGGCAAGTTAAGTGTCGGACAAACTTTCCCCCCTGGCCCCAGCACAATTCCCCGCATTACCCGAAATTGCAGGCGTCATCTGCCGCATCGCCCGCGCCCGCTACAAAGACTGGGATCGCTGCGACCTGACCTTTATAGAACTGACTGCTGAAACCGCGGTTGCCGGGGTTCTGACCCGCAGCAAATGCCCCTCTCCCGAAGTCGAATGGTGCCGCGAGGCGCTGCAGGGCAGCAAGGCGCGCGGACTGATCGTGAACGCGGGCAATGCCAATGCCTTTACCGGCGCGCGTGGCAAGGAAGCGGTTCAGCTGATATTGTCGCTGGCCAGCGATCATCTGGGCTGTGCCGAGACCGAGATTTTCGTGTCTTCCACCGGCGTGATCGGCGTGCCGCTTCCGCGTGACAAAGCGATGGCTGGCCTGCAAGCGGCTTTCGCTGCCGATGCCTGCGGCTGGCAGGATGCGGCGGCGACAATCATGACGACCGACACATTCCCGAAAATGGCGACGGCAAGCGCCATTGTTGGTGGCAAGACCGTGCATCTCAACGGCATCATCAAGGGTTCGGGAATGATTGCGCCCGATATGGCGACGATGCTCGGCTATATTTTCACTGACGCAACCGTCGACGCCGGTTTTCTGCAGGAGATGCTGATCGCGGCCACAGCCAGCAGCTTCAACTGCATCACCGTCGACAGCGATACCTCCACCAGCGACACCGTGCTGGCCTTCGCTACTGGCCAGAGCGGTGCCCCTGCCCTGGCCTCAATCGAGGATGCGGGTGCCGACGCCTTCCAGGCGGCGCTGGCTGATCTGTGCATGCAGATGGCCCATCTGGTGGTGCGCGACGGCGAGGGCGCGAGCAAATTTATCGAAATCGCAGTAACCGGAGCGGCGAGTGACGACAGCGCCAAACGGATTGCGCTGGCGATCGCCAATTCGCCGCTGGTCAAGACCGCCATTGCCGGCGAGGATGCCAACTGGGGTCGGGTGGTAATGGCCGTCGGCAAGGCCGGCGAACCCGCGGCCCGCGACCGGCTTGCAATCGGTTTTGGCGGCGTGACCGTGGCCCGCGTCGGGCTGGACGTGCCGGATAATGACGAGGCACCGGTTGCGGCCCACCTCAAGAGCAGCGATATCGACATTGCCGTCGATATCGGGCTGGGCGATGGCAAGGCCAAGGTCTGGACCTGCGATCTCACCCATGGCTATATCGATATCAACGCCGACTACCGGAGCTGACCGTGCATCGGCTCTACCAGCCCGTTCTGGAAATACTGGAAGCATCTTCGCGTAATATCGTGCTGCCTTATTTTCAGAATCTGCAATCGCACGAAATCGACGAGAAGACGCCGGGTGATCTGGTGACCGTCGCCGACAAGCTCAGCGAGGAATATATCAGCGAGGCGCTAACCGCACTGACACCGGATGCGAGGCTGGTCGGAGAGGAAGCTTTTGCCGCCGATCCGACGGTTATGGATCAGATAGCCGAAGGTCAGGTCTGGATCGTCGATCCGATCGACGGGACCGGCAATTATGCAGCCGGAAAGCCGCCCTTCGGGATATTGATCGCTCTGGCCGAGCATAACAGAACGGTGGCAGGCTGGCTTTACGACCCGCTGACCGGACGCATCTGTCACGCGGTCAAGAATGGCGGCGCCTTCATGAACGGAGCGCCGATCGCCGTGCCCGAGGATCATCCGGACCATCCGGTGGCCGCGCTGGCGACCGGATTCATGACCGTCGAGCAGCAGGAAAGACTGCTGGACGATGCGGAACCCTTTTATCAGATTGTCGATATCCCGCGATGCGCCGCGGAGCAGTATCCGCGGCTGGTGCTGGGCAGCAACCATATTTCCGTTTTTCACCGCACCCTGCCCTGGGACCATGCCGCGGGGATATTGTTCCTCAATGAAGCGGGTGGCAAATGCGCGCGCTGGGACGGGTCTTCCTACCGGCCGGCGGACCGCAAGAAAGGGTTGCTCGGGGCCTCATCCCCAAGACTTTGGGACGAGGCCGCCGAGCGGCTCGGGGATATTTTCAGGGCTTAGGCGGGCAGACTGGACTCGAGCCAGGATTTCAGCTGGCTCTTGGGGGCCGCGCCCACCTTGGTTTCGACCGGAACGCCATTGTTGAACAGGATCATGGTCGGAATGCCGCGCACGCCATATTTTGCCGGCGCATCCGGGCTGTCGTCGATGTTGAGCTTGGCAATCGTCACCTTGCCCAGCATTTCATTGCTGATTTCCTCTAGCGCCGGGCCGATCATCTTGCACGGACCGCACCATTCGGCCCAGAAATCGACCAGAACCGGGCCATCCGCCTTGAGGACGTCGCCTTCAAAACTTGCGTCGGTAACTGCTTTGGTAGCCATAACGAATCTCCACTTGTTTGATCTCTATTTAGGTATGCGGACGGGCGCGCTCAAGCGCCTTGGCGAAAAGGAATATCATGCCGGCTCAAAGCCCGGCTTGTTTCGGACAATGAGATGGCCCGGAATTTCGAGCATTTGCGGGCCCTGCGAGTAGAGCAGCCCGGCCCGGATCGGACGTCCCGGGAATATTTTCTCCAGCGCGGCAACATAAGCAGCCATCTGCCGCAAATAGGCCACCGGCGCATCAGCCGCGCTGCCAGGAACACGGCGACCGGTCTTGAAATCCACGACATAAATGGCATCGTCGTTGATCAGCAGCCGGTCGACGGTACCGGAAATGACATGCTCCCCGACCACCGCCGCAATCGGTGCTTCGGCCAGGCTGTCCGGAGCAAAAAGCAGGGCCCATTGCGGATTGGCCATCACCGCCAGCACCGTCTCGACAATCTCCGCGCGACGAGCAGGGTCCGTCACCTGTTTCTGCTTTTCAAGCCAGCGATCGGCGACATCGGCACGGCGTCCCGGGGCAATATCCGGCAGTCGCTGGAACAGGCTGTGGAGCAATATCCCGCGCTCGGCGGCGTCTCGCATATTCAGGTCGGGCGGCGGATTGCTAGCATCGTCGGGACCAAGGTGAGAGGGCGTGAGCGGTCTGGGAGGCCGCGATTCTTCCGGTGCCGGACGGAACAGCCAGGCCGGTATCTGTCCCTGCGCTCCAGTCTGATCACGGTCGCCATCCCCGGCGGGCGAGGCACTTGGCCGGTTCTGCCGGGCAATCCGGTATTCGCGGACGGCACCCCAGTCCGGGTCATCCCGCCAGTCGCACCCCAATGCCGTCAAGCCGCGCTCAATGGCCCCGAACCAGCTCAGTTCCGGCACCTCGCCCCGAGCCCTCGGTCCAAGGACGCCGGCCACCACCAGATGTTCCTCCGCCCGGGTCATCGCCACATAGAGCAGCCGCCAATGTTCCTCCATCGCGATCCGGTCGGCATGAGCCGCATGTTCCGCGAGAATGCCGACCCGTTCGGCCTTGCGCAGCGGGACCACCGGATATTCGAGTTCGCGGTCAGTCCCCTCGCCCAGCTTGATCGCAAAGCCGCCGCTTTTCTTGTTCGCCGGATCAAAGGTCGCATTGGCAAGGATCACGAGAGGTGCCTGCAATCCCTTGGCGCCGTGCACGGTCATCAACCGGACTTCGTTGCCGCCCTCGACCTGCTCGCGCTTGATCTCGACATCGCCGCGGTCGAACCAGTCGAGAAATCCCTGGAGGGTCGGCACATGGTCGCGCTCGAAGGCCAGCGCCGTCGCCAGCAGTTCATCGAGCGGATCGACCGCCGCGTGGCTGAGGCGGGAGAGCAATTTTCGCCGGCCCTGCATCGGCCCGGACAGGATGGTCTCCAGAAACTGGTAGGGCGTGTTGAAGTCGGCCATCGCCAGCAATTGCAGCAGCGGCGCGATTTCTTCCCGCAAGCCATCCTGCCGGCGCAAATATTCCCAGAGACTTTTGTCCGCATGATCCTTGCCGCGATAGCCGCGCGCCAGCAGGTCCTCCTGCGACCAGCCGAGCAGCGGCGACACCAGCAGGCAGGCAAGATTGAGATCGTCATGCGGCTGCAGCACAAAGCGAATGGCCGCCAACAGGTCCTGCACCACCAGCGGCTGGTTCAAGCGGATCCGGTCGATGCCGGCCACTGGCACCTGTTCGGCAAACAGGCGGGCCACTATGAGCGCGCTGAGTTCGTCGCGCTTGCTGACCAGTATCAGGATATCCTTGGGCTGCAGCGCCCGGTTTTCCCGATCCAGCCAAAGCGGGGTTTCCGGTGACAGCCACTGCTTTATCTGCAGCGCCAATTGCTGTGCAAACACCCTTTTTTCCTCGCTGGCCCAGGATTCCTCATCCTCTTCGTCGGCGTCGCTGCTGTTCGCGATCGGCTGCCACAAGGTCACGCTGCCGCTGGCACCCTGATAGTTGCTGCGATGTTCCGGGATGCGGTCGTGCAGCCCCAGTTGCTCGTGGCTGAGCTGTTCGAGCGTGGCGTCGACCACCTCGAGGATTGGCGGCGTCGAGCGGAAGCTACGGTCGAGAGAAAGATCGCCAAATGGTTGTTCCGCCGCTTCGGCCATGGCAAAAAACTGCGTCCGCGCATTCGCATAATTGTGCGGACTGGTGCCCTGGAACCCGAAAATCGCCTGCTTGAAGTCACCAACGGTGAACAGGGTCCGGTGCCGTTCGGGATCCGCACCGATGCCTGCAAAAAACTCGCCGGCAAGCGCACGGACAATGTCCCATTGCGCGAGATTGGTATCCTGAGCCTCGTCGATCAGGATATGATCGGTACGCTGGTCCAGCTTGTAGCGGATCCAGGCCGCCATATCGCTTTTCTGCAGCAACCCGGCTGTCATCCGGATCATGTCGTCGAAATCGACCACGCCGTGCAAACGCTTGGCGTCGCGATAGCGAAAATAAAAGGCACGACCCGCCGCCAGCGCACCTGCAAACAGGTCGGCATATCCGAACAGGGCCGCTTTTTCGAGCAGGTCGTTGCTCCACTCGAACAGGGAGCCGGCGATGAAATCATAATCCGAGAGCGCTTTCAGCAGCCCCTTGGTTGGCTTGGGCGGCGCACCGGTGGTCTTGGTCGCCCAGGCGAGATGAACGTCCGCAAGGGCGGTGGCTCGCTCCTCCGGTTTGAGGTTTAGCCACAGCCGGATCGCCAGCTGTCGCTCCTTTTCCTGTTTGCCGCCAAATTCTGCCATCGCATCGCGCAACAGGATCATCGAACGGCGGTCTATTGCCTCATCGGTACAGCGTTCTGCCAGCCACGATTGCATATCGCCGTCGATCGGCAGGCCCAGCAATTGCCGCACGAAGGGCAGCACGCCGCTCGCAAGCCCTTCCATCGCTTCGACCTTGGCCGCGCAGTCCATAAGAAACTGCTCGGTCGCCTCCTCACCCATCCGCACGCTCAACTGCTGGATCGCGCGGAGGATTTCCGTGCGTCCGGACCGCTCTTCTTCCAGCAGCAATTCGCCCAGCGCGTCTCGCGCCAGGATTTTCTGGTCGCGCGCCTCGATCGGCTTGAACATCGAGGCGATGCCCGCTTCTTCGGGAAAGGAGGCCAGCAAGGACTGGCAGAAGCCATGAATGGTCATGATCCGCAATCCACCGCCCTGCGCATCCAGCACCCGTGCAAAGAGGGTGCGGGCGCGCTCTCTGGTGTCCGGTCCGGTGGGAGCGCCAATCGCGCGCAGATCGTCCGCCAGCAGCATATCGTCCATCCGCACCCAGGCCGCCAGCTGGCGGTTGATCCGTTCGGCCATTTCGGCGGCACCCGCCTTGGTGAATGTCAGGCAGAGAATATGCTCGGGATCTACCCTCTCGGTCAGCAGCAGACGGAACACCCGTGCGGTCAAAACCTGGGTCTTGCCGGTACCGGCAGACGCGCTGAGCCAGATGTGCTTCTCGGGCTTAACCGCATCGATCTGGCGGTCCTTCAGCGGGAAGATTTTCGGCTTGCCGCTACTCATGATCCGCCGCCTCCACCGGGGAGCGCCCGTACCATTCTTCTAGCCGCATCAGCTGGTCATAGTCGGCATAGCGGGCATATTCCGGGTGCAGCTTGGCGGTCATCTCCCTTGAGCCACGAATATAGTCATCTGCCGCCTCGTTGAACCGGGCGACGGCATGATCGACCATTGCATCGGCAGCAATGAAATTGTCACCACGCCCGCGTGTCGGCGAACGCACATGGCCGAAATTGTCAGTCCCTCCCTTTTTGGCCAGCGACCAATATTCAAAGGCGACCGCCTCGCCTTCGATATCCGGAAACCCCTCCAGCTCGGCAATCGCCGCGAGCAAGCCCAGCTGCAGATTATAACCCTCAATTACCGCCCGATTGCTGGGCGCGCCACCAGTCTTATAGTCGACAATTGCGAGACCGCCATCGGGCATCCGGTCGATGCGATCAGCAATGCCGGACAGGTCGACGCCGGCAATTTCGGCCTTGCCATAAATTTCCGAAGCGAGCGGTTCGCGGCCCGCCTTGCGGTTTTCGGCAACCGTAGCGGCGATCCAGTCCAGCCCCTCGAGCAGGCGCGGCGCC
>CAWUKF010000035.1:0-13845 GCA_963922745.1 uncultured Sphingomonadales bacterium | reverse complement strand
CCGACCCGCCCCATCGCCCGGCCGATGCCGATCAGCTCTTCCTTGGTCGCGGTGGTGCCGGGGACCAGTTCGCCGTCGATGCTGCGATGCAGGATGGTGCGCGAGGTCGAGAAACCGAGTGCGCCGGCTTTCAGCCCGTCCTCGACAATTTGCGACATCTGTTCGATCTCGTCCTCGGTCGGAACCGCACCCGGCTTTTCCCGGTCGCCCAAGACATAGGCACGTACCGCACCGTGCGGGACATGGGTTGCGACATCGACGGTGCGCGGCATTCTTTCCAGCTCGTCGAGATATTCGGGAAACGTCTCCCAGTTCCAGCTCATCCCTTCGGCCAGCGCGGTGCCGGGAATATCCTCGACGCCTTCCATCAGATTGATCAGCCACTCGTGCCGGTCGGGCCGCGCCGGGGCAAATCCGACGCCGCAATTGCCCATTACCACCGTGGTGATGCCATGCCAGCTGGACGGCGCCATTTCGTCATCCCAGGTCGCCTGGCCGTCATAATGGGTGTGCACATCGACAAAGCCCGGCGTCACATATTTCCCGGTTGCATCAATCTCTTCGCGGCCCTGCGCGGCAACCGTCCCGACCAGCGATATGCGATCACCGTCGATTGCAACGTCGGCTACAAACGGCTTGCCGCCCGCTCCGTCAACGACGGTTCCGCCACGAATTACCAGATCATGCATCGAGTCTCTCCTCTATATTTTCGGACTGCTTACCAGATTTAACTGGATGATTAAAGACTGCTGATGCTAGGAAAGAATATGCCCGATGCATTTTCATGGAACCCGACGCCGGCGAGCGGTATCGCCATTCAGTGGGTCGAGGCCAATGGCCAGAATTTCGAAGTCGCAACCGCCGGGGCAGGCAACAAACTTGCCCTGTGCCTGCACGGCTTTCCCGAGCTGCATTATTCCTGGCGTCACCAGATTCCGCTGCTGGTCGCCATGGGCTACCGGGTCTGGGCACCAAATTTGCGCGGCTATGGCGGATCCAGCAAGCCGGACGGCGTGGATTCCTATCGACTGAGCACACTTGTGCAGGATGTCGCTGAATTGATCGACGCCAGCGGCGCGGAGGAGGTGACCCTCATCGCGCACGACTGGGGCGCGATCATCGCATGGCACTTCGCGATCCTCAAAATCCGCCCGCTGACGCGGCTGGTGATCATGAACGTCCCCCATCCCAAATGCGCCCAGCGGGAAATGCGGCACTGGTACCAGCTGCGGAAAAGCTGGTATATTTTCTTCTTCCAGCTGCCTGGCCTGCCGGAATGGCTGCTCGGCCGCAACGGCGCCGAACGGATCAAAAGGGCCTTTTCGCGCATGGCTGTCGACAAAAGCCGGTTTCCGGAGGAAGATTTGCAGGTCTATGCCGATGCCGCCAGCCGCCCCGGCGCGCTGCACTCGATGATCAACTACTACCGCGCCCTGTTGCGGACAAAGGATGCGCGGGAGATTGGTGACGGGATGGTCGATATCCCCACGCTGATGATCTGGGGCGAGGAAGACAGCGCGATCGATATCCGCTGCACCGACGGTACCCAGCAATGGGTGCCCAATCTCGAACTACACCGCTTGCCCGGTGTCTCGCACTGGGTGCAGCAGGAAGCCCCGGAGAAGGTAAATTCGATCTTGCGGGAGTGGCTGTCCTAGGCTTTGTGCGCCGCAATCATCTCGGCGATATCGGTAAACTTCTCGCGCGGGGAGCCTTCCCGGGCGCGGGCCATTTCGGCTTCCTCGATTTTCTTCCAGTCGCGAAAGGTGACCGTCTCGATATTTCGGCTCTCCAACAGCCGGTCGAGGCCCGGGCGGCCCGGCTTGTGGCTATTCCCGCCGACGTCCTCGTCGATCATTTCCACCACCGCGATGCCGTCCGGCTTGTTGGTGCCGATCGTCCCGGACGGTCCTCGCCGTGCCCAGCCGACGCAATAGAGACCCGGCAATATCCGCCCCTCGCTATTGGCAAAGCGCCCGCGACCATGTTCGTAGGGGACGCCTTCAATCGGCGGCGTGCGGTAACCGATGCAGCTGATCACCATCTGGCAATCCAGTTCGTAGCGCTCGCCGGTACCGGCAGAACGCAGGTCCTTGTCCAGTTCGGTTTTTTCGACAACCAGCTTCTCCACCCTGCCCTCGCCCTGCACCTCGACCGGCATTGCAAAAAAGTCGAACAGGATCTCCACGGGCTTGTGCTGCGCGTCTGGTGCAGCGATCTGGAAACTGCGCAAATGGTTCACCGACTTGCGCATGCCTGGCTCGAGCATCGCATCATCCCCGATATCAGGGAAATCTTCCGCTTCAACGAGCGGCCTGGCGCGCGCCAGATGAGCGAGCTCGCCCAGTTCCTTGGGTGTCATCGCGATCTGGTGCGGGCCGCGTCGCCCAAGAAATGTGATCTTCTCGACACTGCTGCTCTTCAGCGCATCAAGCGCATGGCCGACAATATCGCTGCCGACAAATTCATCTTCGGTCTTGGCCAATATTCGCGCGACATCCAGCGCAACATTGCCATTGCCGATGATCGCCACCGACCGGGCATCGAGCGGCGGATCGAGATCCCTGAAATCCGGATGACCGTTGTACCAGCCGACGAAAGCGGCGCTGCCGATAACCCCCGGCAGATCGCTGCCCGGTATCTCGAGTACGCGATCATGCGGGGCACCCGTTGCCAGCACCACCGCATCATATAGTTGCTGCAGTTCAGCGACGGTGACGTCTTCGCCGACAGTGACATTGCCGACAAAGCGAACATTATCGCCAAGATTGGTTTTTTCGTATCTCCGGGAGACCGCCTTGATCGACTGATGATCGGGAGCCACTCCGGTCCGGATCAGGCCAAAGGGAACGGGCAAGCGATCAAGAATGTCGACCGCGACCTCTTCACCAAATTTCTTCTGCGCCGCTTCCGCTGAATAATAGCCCGCCGGTCCCGATCCGATGATCGCAATATGACGCATTATCCTGCCTCCCCGAACATTTGGGTCATGCTAACGTCATATTTTCAAAAGAAAAGCAAAAGGGCTCTGTCATTGTCGCAAGCCCGCGATTCTTTCCATCGAAGACTAACCGCTCACATTGGCGACATTGTAGCGAAGCGCCTCTTCGTTGGTCAGGCAACGGCGGGTCGACTGGTCCCCATCGTCGGTCTTTACCGCATTGGTCCGGTACATCACTTCGGACAGCAACTTGCGCGAAACGCCCATCCGGATCAGAAAGTCATTATCCTCGGTGGCCAGCAGCGCGCTTTGCTGTTCGACTTCGCCGATCAGTCCGACGGTGGAATCAGTGCCCATCTCGATGCTGTAATTGATCGCGTTACGGTCGTTGGTCATGGTGAACATATGGACCATGAAATGCGCTCCGGGCTCAACGATCCGCGCCCGGCCACCCATGAATACAAAATTGCAGGCGCTGAAGCAGGTCCAGCCCGCAGGAATGCGGGTTATGATCAGGGCGTCGGCCTCCCGGATCACGCGACCGGCTTCGTTGCCCGCCCGCGCGACTCCACCCGGAGACCGAAGCCAGATTTCGGAAATATCCGGATTGTCCGCGAGCATCTTGCGCAACCGGTCCGGCAAGCCGGCATCGACAGCGCCTTCGGCAAACAGCACCTTGGTGCCGTCGATCATTTTCGGCGTCAGTTCCATCGTCGCATTGGTCGACCAGTTGGGGGTAAGCGGACAGGTCGGATTGTCGGGATCCATCGCTGGACTCGCTTCGGTCGCCCCCAGGGTCAGGAGAGAAGCAGCAACAAGTGCGGTCTTGATCATTTTTTTCATATTCATACCACCACGATATATCGTGCTGCTCCGGGCTTTTTGCACATCTGTTTGGATACGCGGGATTCTTCACCATCGACAATAACGATATCGGTGATGGTCATGCAACTTGTTCCATCAGCCGCCAATGTCTTTGCGGTCGCGGTGGAACTGCCCGAGACACCGGGACGGGTCTGGCTTATCCATTCGGAACTGGTTCCAATCTGCTCGGTCTCGGTCACGCTTCGCGTTGCTTCGGCGGCCTGCAGCTGCTCGTCGGGGTCAAGCCGGCAGGCAATGGCGTTGGTCAGCGTATCGGCAACCTCGGCCCGGGGAATGAAAGATCCGGCCATCCCCAGCCCGCCGGTCGCACGGCGGGTGAAACTACCAATCATGTTGCCCAAGATGGATTTGCCGATCGAGTTTTTGCTGCTGTCACAGTCCGTGCTCTCGGCGCTGTTCTTTTCGGGGGAGGTCCGTTTTTTGAAAAGCCCACCAAATTGCGCCGATGCAGGCGTCGGGATGGCTAATGCAGCGACCAATGTTGCAGCCAATAATCGGGAAGTGAAACGGCGAGATGGTGTAAACATGACAAACCCTCGGTTACGTTCAGAATATACCTATCCTATCAGCAGCGCCATCGCAAACAGTGGCTTGGATCACATCTCCGTCGAAATCCGGGATAGAAAATCATCAATTAGCTGTTACTCTGGGCAAATTAGCAGGAAAGACGGAATCATGCGCATGAAATTTAGAGGCTTCGGGTCTGCGGCCCTATTGCTTGCCACCTGCGTGCTGTTGCCGCAGCGGGCCGATGCCGAATCCGGAAACGCCGCCACGCTTTTGGTCGGAAACAAGGGGGAGGACAGCCTGAGTTTCATTGACCTCGCCACCGGCACTGAAAGCGCTCGCCGACAAACCGGCAAGATGCCTCACGAAATCGCCATTTCACCTGACGGTCGACTGGCAGCGGTCGTTTCCTACGGCGGGGAAACGATCGATATTTTTGATATCCGTGCCAGAGAACGAATCGAAACGATCTCGCTTGCACCAGCGCGCCGACCACACGGCATTCTGTGGCTGGACGATGGCCGGATCATCGCCACCGCCGAAGGCAGCGACGGTATAGCGATCGTCTCGCCGCCAACCGGCGAAACGCAGCAACGCGAGATCACGACGATCGCGACAGGCCAGAAGGGCAGCCACATGCTGGTGGTGACACCGGACAAGTCCCGTGCCTTCGTTACCAACATGCAGTCGGGAACAGTGAGCGTGCTTGATCTTATCGGGATGGTCAAGATCGACGATTTGGCTGCCGGCACCGAACCGGAAGGGTTGGCCATCACACCTGACGGGGCAACGGTCTGGGTCGCCGATCGCCGGGGCGATCAACTGCATATATTTGATACGGCGAGCCTGCAGAAGCTGGCGTCTATTCCCACCGGCACATTCCCGATCCGGGTCGCCATCAGTCCCGATGGCAAGACGGCAATCACCTCCAACTTGGGGAACGGCTCGCTTGGCCTGTTCGACGTGGCCACGCGCAAGGCGAAGGGGACCATTGAAGTGAGCGGAACCGCCGAATCCCGGCAGGTAACGATCCTCTTCTCGCGCAATGGCCAAATACTCTATGTCGCGGAAACGGGCCCTGACACCGTTGCCGAAGTCGATTTCGCGACCGGCAAGATAATACGACGGTTCAGCGTGGGCGCAGACGGAGACGGGCTGGGCATCGCCTTTGAGGGTGACCGCGCTCAGGACTAGCCAATTCTCTAGCCCGGGTCGCACCTTGGGAGATGAATGTTGCAGAAACCTTTTAATCGACTCCAGGCGCTGATGATCAAGGCAATCGCCGAGGCCCTGTTTCACAATCGCAAAATGGCCATCTCCGCCGATCAGGTGGTCGAAAATCTGCAGGAGCATTTCTCCAATATCGACGGCAACAAGCCGGCCGAAATAGGCATGGCGCTTTACGGTCTGCTGCTTCTTCTTGGTGGACCATTTTTCCTGCTGGCACCTCCGGGGATCCGCAAAAACCTCATCCGCCGCCGGTTGCAAAATTCCCGGATCGATTTTTTTCAGGACATCGCGCGGACCAAGGGCGTTATCCTGGCCGGCTATTATGGCCACTGGCAACCGGGTGACGAACAGGAGAATTTTGACAACCCGATTTACGCGGATCTGAATTTCGAATTGCCCGCGCAGCGCGACCGGTCGGCACCAGGAGAGCGGCCGGTCCAGCGCGAAACCGGTCGTGACCTGACCTCCCGCGTCTTCATCGGCCATGGCGCGGTGCCGGAAGAGACCGATGTGATCGTGATCGGTTCCGGAGCCGGAGGTGCCGTCGCCGCCGCAGCCGTCGCCGATGAAGGGCACGAAGCGCTGATCATCGAAGCCGGCAGCCATTACCCCTCTTCCCGGATCACCCTCCAGGAAGCCCGGATGACGGCACGCCTGTTCAAGGATGGCGCGCTACAGACCACAAGCGACCGGGACATAATCGTGTTTCAGGGCCGCGTGGTTGGTGGCTCGACGGTTATCAACAATGGCATCTGCCTGCGCATGAAACATCCGGGTCTGGTTCATCCCGATGCCGAAGATGTTTACGACACATGGGCCAGGCTGGGCGCACCGGTCAGCGAGGCCGATCTTGCACGAAGCTATGATGCCGTGGAACAAGCTCTGGACGTTTCGGAAATCGACCCGATCGTCGGTCGCAACAATGGTCCGCATCTGATCAATGGCTGGAACAAATATGCCGCCCAATCGAATGATCCGATGGACCACAAGGCGGTCACGGCATGGTTTCGCAAAAACTACGGCCCGAACACAAAGGACAGCGAATGCGTCTATTGCGGCTATTGTAACACCGGCTGCCCCTACGGCAGAAAAAAGGCCATGCCGGAAAGTTTTCTCACCCATGCGACCAGCGATGACCGCAGCAAGCCGGCCCGGATATTGGACCGGGCCGAAGCGACTGAAATTCTGTGGGACGAGGGTGCCAACGGCAAACGCATCGCCCATGCCGTCAAGATCAGACTGAGTGATGGTCGGAAACGCACCATTCGCGCCCGCAAGGGCGTGGTGGTTGCGGCCGGCGCGCTGGCCTCAAGCAACCTTCTCCAGGACAGCGGCATTCTGCAATCCGGCGCCAACATCTCGCTCAATATCGCCTGCCCGGTGGTTGCGCTGATGCCCGAAGGCATGGACATGAACGTCTGGAACGAAGACCAGATGGCGACCTATGTCGACCGCGGCGATTTCCTGATCGAGAGCCATTTTCAGCCACCGATGAGCATGGCAACCCTGGTCCCGGGATGGTTCGAGGACCATTTCGAGCGGATGAAAAACTACAACCGGCTGGTCTCCGCCGGCGTCCTGTTTCCGGCCGACCGGCTTGGCTATATGGATAATGGCAAGCTCAAGCTGAAGATTGGCGAGGAGGAACTGGCTCTGTTGCGCCGCGCCTTGGCGACAATGACCAAGGTCCATTTCCTCAACGGAGCGATCGAAGTCTACCCTGCCCTGCTCCGCGGTCAGACCCTCACCCGCGACATGAGCCACGATGAGATCGATGCCTTCTATGAAAAAGCGATCGTCGAGCCGGACGACGTCGTGCTCTCGAGCTCCCACCCTCACGGTGGCAATGCGATCAACATCGATCCGAAAAAGGGCGTCGTCGACCTCAACCAGCGGGTGCACAATACCACCAATTGCTATGTCGCCGATGCCAGTGTCATGCCAAGCTGCATCCGGGTCAACGCGCAGCTGACCACGATGGCGATGGCCCATCGGGCGCTGGCCGGGAAAAGGCGCTTCGGCTAGTCCTTGAACTGGAAATCGGGCAGCGACTGGAATGCGCTTCTAAGCGCATCCCCCCATCCTTCCGAAATCGTCTGGAAATAGGGATCGACCTTTTCGATCCGCTGCTGACGAGTGATCGCAAAACTGTCCGCTTCGTATATCTGCATGTCGAGCGGCAGATCCACCGCCAGATTCGCCCGGATCGTGGAATCGAACGAGACCAGCAAAAGCTTGACGGCATTCTCGAAGGACATTTCAGGATCAAAGGCGCGGACCAGAATCGGGCGGCCATATTTGGTTTCGCCGCTCTGGAAAAACGGGCTGTCATCGCTGGCTTCGATAAAGTTGCCGGCCGGATAGATCAGGAAGAGTCGCGGATCGCTGCCCTTGATCTGGCCGCCAACGATCAGCGTCGCTCCAAAGGGCGACTTCGCCTCCTGGCCATCGGGCGCGTAGGTCTTCACGACCTCGCGCAGGGTTTCGCCAATGATCGTGGCCACCTGAAACATCGAGGGTGCTTGCAGAATCGAAGGGTTGCGATCATCCGGATGCTTGCCGCGCTCGTCCAGCAGGCTGACAACCGCTTGGGTCGTCGCCAGATTACCCGCCGACAGCAGGGTAATCACCCGGTCGCCCGACACTTCCCAACTGGTCAGCTTTTTGACCTGGGCGATATCGTCAACCCCGGCATTGGTCCGGGTATCCGACATGAAAACAAGGCCGCGCTTCATCCGCAAGCCCACACAATAGGTCATTTTTTCAGTCCTGAATTAGGTTGAGACCGCGTTTACTGCTGAACCTGAAGCGTGACAATCATATCTTCGCTTGCCGCCCCATATCGCATGCCCGAAATCGGGGACGCTTCGCGATAGTCGAGGCCCGTGGCAATGCGCACATAGCGTTCGTCCGGAGAATAGCCGTTGGAAACGTCAAATCCGACCCATCCCAGTCCCTGGACATGCGCCTCCGCCCAGGCGTGGGTGGCATCCTGATCGACGCGGTCGCTCATCATCAGATAGCCGGACACGTAACGGGTAGGGAAGCCCATCAGGCGCGCCGCCGCACAGAAAATATGGCTATGGTCCTGACAAACACCCTCACCGGTCTTGATCGCGGCCTCGGCAGTGGTCTCTGCATCGGTCCGTCCGGTTCGATAGGCCACCTTCTCCACCACAGCCGCAGAAAGACCGTGGAGCCTGGCGATGTCATTTTCGAAATCATCGCCCAGCGAGGCAACCAGTTTTCTGGTTTCAGGACCCGGTTTCGTCAAATCCGTAGCCTGCTTGAAATACCAGAGCGGTGCGAATCCGGAGTGAGAGCCCATGATCCCGCTGCCGTCGCTGTTTTCGACTTCCCCGGTGCACTTGATCGATATTTCGCTACGTCCCCGTTCGATGCTGATCAGGTCGACATGATTGCAGTGCTGGTCCTCAAACGACAGTTCCACCTTGCCGCCCTCAACTTCGAGATTCCAGCTCTTGACCGCCTGCCCGCGGCGCTCTTTCGGTCGCAGCCGGACCTGCTGCAATCCGTATTGCACGGGCGCGTCGTAAACATAGCGGGTTTCGTGGTTGATCTTCAGCAGCATGATTATCCAATCCTGTCCTGAAAATTGAAGTCAGTCTCGATTTGCGCGGCCAGGCCATTATTTGCGACAATGAAATCCAGAATATATTCGTGCAGACCATATTCGAAAATCGCCTCGATCGGCTGGTTCAACATGTCGTTGCAAATCTCGTTCGCCAGCTCGCCAGACCGACTTTTCCGACCATAATTATTGTCGAGATAATTCAGGTTGTCGCTGATCTTGGAATAGCAAAAAGTCAGGGACCGCGGCATTTGCTTGTGCAAGATCAGATAGTCGGCAACGGCCTGCGCACTGATATCCGTCCCGTTGAGCCAGCGAAACGAGCGGTGCGCCGACACCGATCGCAGGATCGTTTCCCATTGCACATTGTCAACCGACGACCCGATCAGGGCGACCGATGGCAGCAGCAGATAATATTTCACATCAAGAATGCGCGCGGTGCTGTCGGCCCGCTCCAGAAAGCCGCCCAGCCGCAGGAAATTGAAACCGTCATTGCGCAGCATGGTGCCGAGTGTAGCCCCTCTGACCAAGGCGCTCTGCTGGCGGATCAGCCCCAGTGTTTCGGGCAGGTCCTGTTCCTTGATCGGCTTGGCCATCACGGCTTTCAGGGTCATCCAGCTTTCGTTGGTGGCCTCCCATACCTCCCGGGTCAGCGCCGTCCTCGCAGTTCTTGCACTGTCCCTGGCTTTTTTCATCACCGCCAGAACGCTGCTTGCGTTGTCGCGATCACGCAGCAGGAAATCGATTACCTTGGCCGATTCAAAATCATCATGCTTCATCCGATAGGCGTCGATCACGCCAGACGACTTGAGCATCGATGACCACTCATCGCTCGCGGATGCTGATCGGGTCAACGAGATACGGAATCCCGCATCGATGAAACGCGCGCTATTTTCCACGCGCTCGAGATAGCGGGACATCCAGAACAGGCTTGCAGCTGTCTTACCCAACATCAGAAACGCCCCTTCATTCTTCCAGCACCCATGTGTCTTTGGTGCCTCCGCCCTGGCTGCTGTTCACCACCAGCGAGCCTTTGGTCATCGCCACCCTGGTCAGACCACCAGGCGTAATGCTGATGCCATCGGGCGAAACCAGCACAAACGGTCGCAGGTCAACGTGCCGGGGGGACAATCCCTTCTTCGTAAAAATCGGCACGGTTGAGAGCGCCAGCGTTGGCTGGGCAATATAGTTGCTCGCATTTGCGATCAGCTTCGCCCGGAACGCTGCCATTTCTTTTTTCGACGCCGCCGGCCCGACCAGCATGCCATAGCCGCCCGACCCGTGCACTTCCTTGACCACCAGCTCCTCCAGATGCTCCAGCACATAGGTCAGCTGGTCTTTTTCGGAACAGCGCCAGGTAGGAACATTTTCGAGCAGTGGCTTTTCGCCGGTATAAAATTCGACAATGTCGGGCATGTAGCTGTACAGCGCCTTGTCGTCCGCAATCCCGGTACCCGGCGCGTTGGCGATGGTGATCCCCCCTGACCGATACACGTCGAATATGCCCGGCACCCCGAGCATCGATTGCGGATCAAAATTGAGAGGGTCGAGATAATCATCGTCGATCCGGCGGTACAGAACATCGATAGCGGTGTAGCCCTCGGTCGTCCGCATTGCCACGCGGCCGTCGACAATCTTGAGATCATGCCCTTCGACCAGCTCCACGCCCATCTGGTCGGCCAGAAAGCTGTGCTCAAAATAGGCGCTATTGTGGATGCCCGGCGTCAGCACCGCGACAACCGGCCTGCCCTCACATTTCGGCGGTGCACAGGCCGCAAGCGAGCGGCGCAGCTGACCGGGATAGTGACTGACTTCCTGCACCTTGATCTTCGCGAACAGTTCGGGAAACATCTGCAACATGGTCTCGCGATTTTCGAGCATATAGCTCACGCCCGACGGTGTCCGCGCATTGTCCTCCAGCACATAAAATTCTTCGTCGCCCGTGCGGACGATGTCGGTGCCTATGATATGGGTATAGATTCCACCCGGGGGATGGACACCGATCATCTGCGGTAGAAAGGCGGCATTATTGGCGATCAGCTCGATCGGCACCCGCCCTGCCCGCAATATTTCCTGGCGATGATAGATATCGTAGAGGAAAGCGTTGATGGCGCGGACGCGCTGCTCGATACCCTTGGACAGTTTTCGCCATTCGCGCGCCGACAGCACGCGAGGCACCACGTCAAACGGGATCAGCCGCTCGTCTGCCTCATCCTGCCCATAGACATTGAACGTAATTCCGGTTTTTCGAAAAAAAGCCTCCGCCTCGGCGGATTTGCGATGAAGTCGCTTGACGTCTTCCCGATCAAGCCAGTTTTTATAGTCCTGATAGGGCTGGCGGACATCCTCTCCGCTACCCAGCATTTCATCGAACAAGCATTATCCCCCTCAAACGAAGTTCAAACCTGTCCTCCCGGCTCGAAGCTAGCGCAACAAAGCCCCCGACGCAAAGAATTTGCAGAAATTGGCGAATTCATTGCCAATTCCATGGTCAAACCGGATATTTGACGCCGGTCATCTCCTCCGAGAGCGCCCATAGCCGCTTCGCGGGTTCGATCCGTTTCGCCTTTGCCCGTGGCTGCACCTCACGTGCCGGTCCGGTCCATTCGCCGCTACGGCTCGGGCCAAAATACTGGCTGCTCTCGACCGTCGGTGCCGTTGCCGCCGCGAGCGTCGGCCACGCCCCCTGCGCGGCACTGTTCATGACAAGGCTGCTTAGCGGGCGCAACATGGTCACCAGCAATCCGGGAAAATTGCGCGCCAGCTCGGTATCGGCAACGCCGGGATGACAAGCCACGGCGATAATCGGCGAATCGGCGGACCGCAGACGACGATCCAGCTCGTACATGTGCAGCAAATTGGCGAGCTTGCTCATCGCATAGCGGCTCCAACGACTGTAGCTTTCTTCCGCGTTGATATCGTCAAAATCGATCTGGCCGCTACGATGTGCGATGCTTGATGTGATCACCACCCTTGGCTCTCTGCCTTTCGCGAGCTTTTCGAGCAACAGCCCGGTGAGCGCGAATGTGCCCAGATGATTGACCCCAAACTGCGACTCAAAGCCGTCAATCGTCACTTCGCGCGGCGGCATCATGATACCGGCATTGTTGACCAGCACATCAAGGCGCTGCTCCTGCTGGACCAGCGCTGCAGCATCATGGATAGACTCAATATCCCCAAGGTCGAGGGGAATATATATCAGGTCGGCCTTGGGAAATTCTTCCAGGATCTTCGCCATAGCCGCCTCGGCTCTGGCCTCGGATCGGCATCCCATCAGTACGCGCCCGCCCTTGCCCGCCAGCGCCCTGGCAGTCTCATATCCGATACCACTGTTCGCCCCGGTAACAAAAAAGACGCGCCCGTTCTGCTCGGGCACGTCCTTGTCAGTAAAATCCCTGATCGCCATACCCGATATCTCCTGTTCCTCCCTTCATTCTAGCATATAAATCATCGCGAGGCAGCAATTCCCGCGACTATGGCAATTGAGAAAGCCGGGGTTCGCACCGCACACCACTTTACATAGCCGCCCAATCGTCTAATCGCTGCTCCACTCAGCTTTGGAGATTTTCATGCGTGCAGACGCGCAAGCCTTTGTCGACCGGATCGACGCCGCCCTCAATCTGATCAGGACCTCGCTCAACTGGGATGTTGCCTTGCGCCGTCTTGATGAGCTCAACGCCCGGGTCGAGGATCCGACCCTGTGGGACGACCAGACTGCCGCACAAGCGGTAATGACGGAGCGTCGCCGCCTGGATGAATCGATCAGCGCCGCCAAGGAAATCGCACAGGAACGGGACGACGCCCTCGAATTTATCGAGATGGCGGAGGAAGAAGGCGATGCTGCGATGGCCGATGAAGGCGTCGCCAGCCTCGAAAAGCTTGCCGCTCGCGCCGATCGCGACAAGGTCAGCGCTCTGCTGTCGGGCGAGGCCGACAGTCTTGACACCTATATCGAAATTCACGCTGGTGCCGGTGGCACCGAAAGCCAGGACTGGGCCGAGATGCTGCTCCGCATGTATCAGCGCTGGGCCGAAGCACGTGGCTATAAAGTGTCGATGGTCGATTATCAGGCTGGGGATCAGGCCGGAATCAAGTCGGCAACCATCGAGGTGAAGGGCGAAAATGCCTATGGCTATGCCAAGACTGAAAGCGGTGTCCATCGCCTGGTCCGCATTTCCCCGTTCGACAGCGCCGCCAAGCGCCACACCAGTTTCTCCAGCGTCTGGGTCTATCCGGTGATCGACGACAGTTTCGAGGTCGAGATCAACGAGAGCGATCTCAAGATCGATACCTATCGCGCCTCCGGCTCCGGCGGTCAGCATGTCAACACCACGGACAGCGCCGTGCGCATCACCCACCAGCCGACCGGAATCGTCGTCGCCAGCCAGAATGACCGCAGCCAGCACAAGAACCGCGCTACCGCCATGGGGATGCTGAAAGCGCGCCTGTTCGAGGCCGAACTGCAGCGCCGCGAAGCCGAAGCCTCGGGCGAATATGAAGCCAAGACCGAAATCGGCTGGGGCCACCAGATCCGTTCCTATGTCCTGCAACCCTATCAGATGGTCAAGGATCTGCGCACCGGTCACACCAGCAGCGCGCCCAATACCGTGCTCGATGGCGGCCTCGACGAATTTATCGCCGCGACGCTAGCGCAGAAGGTGACCGGCGAAAAGGTCGATGTCGAGGATGT
>CAWUKF010000034.1:0-13847 GCA_963922745.1 uncultured Sphingomonadales bacterium | reverse complement strand
TGGTTTCAAGCGAAGGTAATCACGAAAAGCAAGGTGCCTTATTATCTGGTAAGACCCTGCAAGATAGCAATGGAGGTGAAACGCAGGTACAGAATCCGTTTCCATTTTCTTGAAATAACGGCGGCCAGCGATCCCATATTCGCCGCGAGCAACATACCCAGTAGAAACAAATTGATTTGTTCGCTCATCCAAGGCTTCCAAGGAGGATACTTCCAACAAAATATCGACTATCGGTTTGGCAGGCATATTCTCAATGGCGGTGCTTCCCATATGGTGGATGTCAGTTGCGACATCCTTGAGCGCAGCGGCCAACAGCTTTTTCTCGTTACGATAATGGCGAGCCCAGTCGGGATTATGTGGAACTATGCGTTTCATCTATAGCCTTAATTAGCACAATGTGATTTGAGAGGTAAGAAAAACGCCTGCTTTTGGGGTGGTTTCTGCCTGACCGCTTTTATTTTCCTTCTAATCAGTTCGAATGACCGTAACTGGGGCGCAAGCGGATGTTCTTGAATCGCGAGCCGCAACGTCCGCTTTCCACCGCCCAGCATCCAATAGCGGACAGTCGGTTGTCGGCCCATTTTCTGCCAGTCTGAAATGCGCTCCAATTTCCGATATGGCGGCTCGATTTTTTTGACCCTAATAGCTGACGCTCTTTATAGCCATTCCGGCCAAGGAAAAAACTATAGGAGTTTCGCGATATGATCCGACAGCGAGATACCGAGCGCCTTGGAACTTTGGCGTCAAAGTTAGTCCGAAGAGGCCCTTCACACAGTAGCCAATATGGGCGATCAGGTTCTTTCTTGATCGCGAACAGAGACTATGAGGGAGGGCGCTGTTTGACCTTGCGATCAACAGCAGATTGAGAGGTTGCGATCTGCTCCAGCTCCAAATCGGCGATCTGGTCTCGGGACCGGAAATTAGAGCGTCGATCAATTTCACGGCAACCGGTATCCTGCGAGCAATCCAGATCTTGCTCGGCCATTCAAAGATCGAAAACTCCATTCGTTACCTTGGCGGGGACATTGAAGATGCGCTTACTCTGGCAGAGAAAACGGAAATTTGACGTTTGGGCGGTTGCTCAGAGATGGATTCATCGTTTATGTTGCACCTGCGAACTAAATGGCCTTAGACTGGCATCGGTCCCTTCCGCAAGCGGAGTCGCAATTGCGCATTGCTGTTATTGATGAAAACCCCGTTCGCGCGGCGATAATTGAAGACGGGCTTGCCGAAGTGGGCGAGCACGATGTGTTCTTGATATCCGAGCGGTCCGGAATGGCGCGGGCGATTGAATCGATAGACCCCGATGTGATCCTGATCGACCTCGGCAATCCTTCCCGCGACATGCTGGAGGAATATTTTGCTGTCAGTCGCGCGGTTTCGAGGCCGATCGCGATGTTTGTCGAGCAATCAGATGACGACACGATTGCTGCGGCCATCGATGCCGGCGTTTCAGCCTATATCGTTGATGGCCTGTCCCCACGCCGGATGAAACCGATTCTGGATTTGGCCGTGCGACGGTTCCAGGCTTTTTCACGGCTGCAGACAGAATTGAAGGAAGCGCGTACCGCGCTTTCCGAGCGAACAATAATCGACAATGCCAAGAAAATCCTGATCAAGAAGCGGAACATAAGCGAACCGGAAGCCCACAAAATGCTGCGCGACCACGCCATGAACAGCAACAAGCGACTGGCAGAGGTGGCGGAAGCGATTGTCACGGCCGAACGATTAATGGGAGGCGGCCTGTGAGCAGCGATCAAGTGAATATCGGTTTTCTGCCGCTGGTGGATGCGGCCCTGCCAATCCTGGCTCAGGAAAACGGCTTTGCCGAAGAGCAATGCCTGGATTTGAATTTCATTCGGGACGTCAGCTGGGCATCCGTGCTGGACAGGCTGCTCTATGGCCATACCGATGCCGCGCACTTACTCGCCCCTCTGGCGATCGCCACCACATTGGGGCGGGGCCGGCCCGCGAAGGCACTTTCCGTCCCGTTCATCCTCGGACTGAACGGCAATGCGATCACCTTGTCCCATGCGTTGGCGGACAAGATAGCACCAGTCGGCAGTCTCGGCGATCCGGCGTCCGTTGGGGAAAAGCTCAAGGCCGAAATAGCTGCACGCGCGGAGACGGGAAGCCGCGTCCGATTTGGTGTAGTGCACCGCTATTCCGGTCACAATTACAAGCTGCGCTATTGGTTGGCGCAATGCGGCATCGCGCCGGACACCGACGTTGATATCGTGACCATTGCACCGCCGTTCGCGGCTGACGCATTGGCGAATGCCGAGGTCGACGGAATATGTGTGGGCGAGCCTTGGAACAGCGTCGCTGTGGAGAGCGGCGTCGGCCGGATCGTCCTGGTCACGGCACAAATCTGGCGGCGCGGGGTTGAAAAAGTGTTGGCTATGTCGGCCGAGAAACTCAATGATGATCGCGACAAAAGTGAACGTCTGGTTCGCGCGTTGCATTTGGCCGCGAAACATTTTGTTGATCCGAAAAATTGGGAGTCGAATGCCGAAATACTTGCGCGCAAAGACTATCTGGATGGCTCTGCAAAGCTGATAAACCGCGCCATTTCAGACCGGATCATGCTATCTGCAGGCGCGCAGCCCGTTGATGTGCCCGATTTCATGTTTCAGTATCGGGAAGCGGCAAACTTCCCATGGAAAAGTCAGGCGGCCTGGCTCTATTCGCAACTGGTGCGGTGGGATCATCTGGCTTATGATGCGGAGGATCAATTGCGTGCCGAACAGGTGTTCCAGCCGAATGTCTATCGAACCGCTTTGAAGGGATTCGACACGCCGATTCCCGGTGCCAATGCCAAACTGGAAGGCAGCGTCACCGGGAGCCTGCCGGTCGGTTCGACTCAGGGTCGACTGACATTGGGCGCAAATCCGTTTTTTGATGGCCGTATTTTCGATCCGACACAGGTTGAGAAATATCTGGATTCATTGCCAAATTCCTGAAACTTGCTGCAGCGCAATATTTTTCTTGCGTTTTTGTGCATGCTGATGTTACTTAATTCGAGACGGGAGGTTTTCCCGACAATCTAATTACCGGTTTGTCCAACGACGGGCGAACACATGGTAGAACGATTTACAATCGAATAGGCAATGTCGCCGCCCGAGCCAGTCCATCGACTGCCGCTTGAGGCGGTTTTTTTGCGTGTTTTTCGTTCCACCCTGGCATTCCCCGGAAACGAGAAAAGGGATTGAGTAATGAATTCGAACCGCCGCAAATTTCTTCTCATGGCTGTCTGTGTAGTGTCTTTGTCCGCTTGCGGAAGCGGCGGAGACGGTTCATCAAATGGAGGGGAAACAGTGACGGCCGCAACCGTGGACGGCGCCATCGAAAAGCCATCCTTGAGCCTCGGGTTCATCAAGCTCACCGACATGGCGCCGCTGGCGATTGCTAAGGAAAAGGGTTTTTTTGCCGAAGAAGGACTGAATGTTACCCTCGAACCACAAGCGAACTGGAAAGTGCTACTGGACGGAGTCATTGGCGGCCAGCTGGACGGCGCGCAAATGCTGGCCGGACAGCCGCTCGCCGCTACCATCGGTTACGGCACCAAGGCTGATCTCATTGCTCCGCTCTCGCTCGATCTCAACGGCAATGCGATCACTCTGTCGAACAAGGTATGGGCCCAGATTGAACCGGATCTCAAGAAAAATGCGGATGGGAAGCCGCAGCACCCGGTCGGAGCAGAAGTACTGAAACCGGTCATCGCCAGTTACAAATCGCAGGGCAAGCAGTTCAAGATGGGAATGGTTTTTCCGGTCTCCACTCATAATTACGAGCTGCGCTATTGGCTGGCAGCGGGCGGGGTTGAGCCGGGTTACTATCTGCCCGGAGACGTCGGCGGCACCGTCGGGGCGGAAGCGGCGCTGTCCGTGACGCCGCCGCCGCAAATGCCCGCCACGATGGAGGCTGGCACGATTGATGGCTATTGCGTGGGAGAACCGTGGAACCAGGCAGCCGTGCAAAAGAAAATCGGCGTTCCCGTAATTACCGATGATGAAATCTGGAGAAAGAACCCGGAAAAGGTCCTCGGCCTGCGCAAGGATTTTGCCGAAAAATATCCCGTCACGACAGCCGCCCTGTTGCGCGCCATTATCAAGGCACAGCAATGGCTGGACGTCGATGGCGGCAAGAACCGTGCAGAGGCCGTGAAGATTCTGGCGCGATCCAACTATGTCGGTGCGGACGAAGTTGTGATTAGCGCTTCCATGACCGGTCAGTTTACCTTTCAGGCCGGCGACACGCGGCCGGCACCGGATTTCAACATCTTCTTCAACGACTATGCGGGCTACCCCTTTTATTCGGATGCAATCTGGTATCTCACCCAGATGCGGCGCTGGGGACAGATAGCCGACGATCAGACGGATCAATGGTATTTCAATACCGCGAAGGCCGTCTATCGCCCCGATCTCTATCTGACGGCGGCCAAAAAGCTGGCCGACGAGGGAACCATTCCCGCCGACAGCATTCCCGAATCAGATGGATTCAAGGGCGAGCAAACCGGGTTCATCGATGGTGTCACGTACGACGGGAAGGCGCCCAATGCCTATCTGGCGAAATTTTCGATCGGCCTGAAGAAGGGACAGAAGGTGACGGCTTCCGGCGTCAATTAAGTCAAAGGTGAACAAAGGAAACAAAGCCATGGCAACCATCGTTGCAAATGAATTCGATAGCGATACCGGTAGCGACGAAACGGGAAAGGCAGGCAAGGCAAGTGCCACCGCCGCAACCGAACTAGCCGTATTGGACTCGATCGTTCAGAAGCCTGCCACCAAATCATTGGTCGATCCCAAGCTCCTTGTCGCATGGTTGAGAGGTCTTGCCGCTCCGGTCATCGGAATCCTGGCTTTTCTGGCTCTGTGGGCGGTTCTTGCACCGCAAGTGGACACGTCCCTGGGGAGCCTCCCGGGACCGATCGAGGTTTCGGTCCAGGGCGTTGCGCTATACGATGAATGGTCCGCCGCGCAGGACCAGAAGGCGGAATTCTATGCTGCGCAGGACGCCCGCAATGCTACCGCGACAGCCAATGGCCAGGCCACACGGAATTTTGAATATAGTGGCCCTCCGACTTTCGTCGACCAGATCTGGACCTCGCTGGCGACCGTGGCCCTGGGTTTTTCTCTGGCCACCATCTTTGCGGTGCCGCTTGGTTTGATCTGCGGCCTGTCGAAAACGTTCAACGCCGCCATCAATCCGATCGTACAAATCATGAAGCCGGTTAGTCCGCTTGCCTGGCTGCCGATTGTGACGATGGTGATTTCGGCAACCATGACAGGACCTGATCCGACGCTACCAAAAAGCTTCGTCATTTCTGCCATTGTCGTGATGCTCTGCTCACTCTGGTCGACACTCATCAACACGGCAATTGGCGCCGCTTCCATAGACAAGGATCTGCTGAACGTCGGCCGTGTGCTGCGTCTTGGGTGGTTCGCCAAACTGACCCGCCTGGTGCTGCCTTCGGCGCTTCCCTATATTTTTACCGGCATGCGTCTGTCGCTCGGGGTGGGCTGGATGGTTCTGATCGCTGCCGAAATGCTCGCACAAAACCCGGGACTTGGTAAATTTGTCTGGGATGAGTTCCAGAACGGATCCAGCCAGTCGCTGGCCCGGATCATGTTCGCCGTCATCGTGATCGGCCTGATCGGCTTCCTGCTCGACCGGATCATGATGTTGCTGCAAAATCTAGCCAACCGCAATCACACGGTCTGAGGGGAAAAACATGACCAGTTCCCTTCCCATTTTGTCACTGAAAAACGTCAGCAAATCCTTCGTCGACGGATCCGGAAACCGGACCGACGTGCTCGACAATATCAGTCTGGATGTCGCCGACGGAGAGTTTATCGCGATTCTCGGCTTTTCCGGTGCCGGCAAGACGACGTTGATAAATTGCATCGCCGGACTGACCGAAGCCGATGAGGGTGAGCTTCTGGTCAAAGGCGAACCGTGCAACGGGCCGAGCAAGGATCGCGGCCTGGTTTTCCAAAGCTATTCGCTGTTCCCCTGGCTCAGCGTTGAAGCCAATGTCGCGCTGGCGGTCGATGCGGTTCACAAGGACAAGTCCGGAGAAGAACGCGCAACGCTGGTAAAGCAGAAGGTCGAGCTGGTTGGACTGGGCCATGCCATGGATCGCAAGCCGGCGCAGCTTTCGGGCGGTATGCGGCAGCGTGTCGCCGTCGCACGCGCTTTGGCGATGGAGCCGGAAATCCTGCTGATGGACGAGCCTTTGTCGGCCCTCGACGCGCTGACCCGGGCCAAGTTGCAGGACGAGATTGAACGAATTCGCAAACACGAAAAACGCACAATTGTTCTGGTGACCAATGATGTGGACGAAGCGCTGCATCTTGCTGACCGGGTCGCCATTCTGACGCCGGCACCATCGGCAACCATCGGCAAGATATTCGACGTCAATATCGAACGCCCCCGCGAGCGCGATGCAATAAACGAGAACGCAGTCTACAAAACCCTGCGCAATACGATTGTTGGCTATCTCGACATTTTGAGCAGTGATCAGAAATCGATTGCCACGGCATCAATCAATCTGCCCGATATCACGCCCCTGGATCTGTCAGCCGCGCGCGCGAGTAAAGAGGCAGCATTGCCCCAGGCCTATCTGGACGCCGCAAACAGTCCGATCACGACGCGCTACCTCGAATTTTTCAAGCTCAAGAAAATCTATCCGACGCCGAAAGGGCCGCTGACGGTTGTCGAGGATGTGAATATCCTGATGGACAAGGGTGAGTTTATTTCACTGATCGGCCACTCCGGTTGCGGCAAGTCGACCGTACTGACCATGGCCGCCGGATTGAATGCGGTCAGCGATGGCGGGATTGTTCTGGACGGGCGCGAAATTGATGTCGCCGGACCTGACAAAGCAGTCGTGTTCCAGGCGCCTTCGCTCATGCCCTGGCTTACCGCACGGCAGAATGTTGCTCTGGGTGTAGAGCGTGTCTATCCTCACACGTCCCGTTCGGAACGCAAAGAAATCATTGAATATTATCTCGAACGGGTCGGCCTGGGTGATGCGATGGATAAGGTGGCTGCCGATATGTCAAACGGCATGCGCCAAAGGGTCGGTATTGCCCGCGCCTTCGCGCTGTCTCCCAAATTGCTGTTGCTCGACGAGCCGTTTGGCATGCTCGACAGTCTGACCCGCTGGGATCTCCAGGATGTTTTGATCGAGGTTTGGAACCGTACGAAGGTGACCGCCATCATGGTCACCCATGATGTCGATGAGGCGATCCTGCTCGCGGACCGCGTGGTGATGATGACGAATGGCCCGCATGCCACCATCGGCAAAATCCTCGATGTCGACCTGCCGCGGCCACGCGACCGCAAGGCACTGCTCGAGCATCCGAAATTTTACGCTTACAGACAGGAGGTTCTCCAGTTCCTCGCCGAATATGAACACGGAAATACAAAAGGATCGTCCGCAGAGGCGGCCTGAAAGAGAGGATGCCCGGCAGAGAAATAGTTTTCCAAAGGGGTCAGAAATGAAAAAAAGAAACATCATATCCTATGCCTTGTGCTCGGCAACCATGCTGACCACTCCTGCCATCGCCCAAGCGAAAACCGGCGACCCTGTCGCCGTAGCGGAGGGCCTGACCCTGGACCCGATTTTTGATGCGCGGCTTGCTTATGAACATGTCAACCAACCCGCAACAGATGCCGACGGGCTGACCCTGAGAACAAGGGCGGGGATTGAACTGGCCAGCGGCATCGGTCTCTCCTTTCTGGTCGAAAGCGAAGCAACGCTGGGAATCCACAATGATTTTAACGATACAAATGCCGGCAACGGGGTCGAGCCATTTTCGGTTGTTGCCGATCCCGAAAATATCGAACTCAACCGTCTGCAACTGAAGTTCGCCAGGAAGGGCAAAGGCAGTATCACGATTGGCCGTCAGCGGATCAATATTGATGACCAGCGGTTTGTCGGCAGCGTAGGCTGGCGGCAAAATGAGCAGACTTTCGATGCCGTCAGCGCTTCTGTCACCGCACTCGAGCCGCTGACGCTGGAAGCCACTTACGCTATTTCTCAACGAACCATTTTTGGCGGAGATGCCGGCCCGCGCGAATCCTTTGACGGAGATCTTGTATTTTTGGGCGCAGGGGTAAAGGCCGGTCCAGTCAATCTGAAGGGCTTTGCCTATTTGCTCGACTTCGATGCGGGCCAACCGGTTTCGTTGAGTTCGAGTGCAACTTACGGCTTGCGCGCCACGGCGAAACTGCCGGTCGCTGAGGGTTTCGCAATAGATCTCGCCGGCAGCTATGCTGTGCAGAAGGATTACAAGGCCAACCCCAGTAATTTCTCGGTCGATTATATTGCCGGTTCGATTGGCACTTCCTTTTCCGGCTTTGGCCTGACGCTGGGATACGAAAGTCTCGGCAACGATGGTGCCGGAAACCGTTTCCAGACACCGCTTGCCACATTGCACAAGTTCAATGGCTGGGCGGATATCTTTCTCAGCACGCCGCCGGCGGGACTGGAAGACAGATATGTTAGTCTAGGCAAGAATTTCAAGCTGCTCGGGGGGATCACTGCCAGCGCCGCTTATCATGACTTCCGCAGCGATACCGGAAGCCTGAAATACGGCACGGAATTTGATGCGGCCCTCAATTTCAAGATCAATGTCATCAGCGTCGGCCTGAAGTACGCCAATTACAACGCCAGCAGCTTTGCGGTCGATACCGAAAAATTCTGGCTGCGGCTGGGCTATAGTTTCTAGAACAGGAATATTCTGAATGAACGTACCCGTTACACTCAGCGAAAAACGAGAAGGCGCTTCGAAATATCCCCGCGAATGCCTTGTCGTCATTGGTAATGGCATGGCGGGATGTCGCGCGGTGGAGGAGATTCTTGCCCGCGATGCCGATCGCTATGCCATCACCATTTTTGGTGCTGAACCTCGGGTCAACTATGACCGGATCATGCTGTCACCCGTTCTCGCGGGTGACAAGTCGTTCGAAGAAATCATCATCAATGACCAGAACTGGTATGATGACAATGGTATAGAACTGGTCAGTGGTGATACGGTAATCGCGATCAAGCGCGAGGAGAGAGAGATTGTCAGCGCTTCCGGACGCGTTACACCCTATGATCGGCTGTTGATCGCCACCGGTTCCGATCCTTTCATCATTCCGGTTCCCGGCCACAATCTCACGGGAGTCATAACCTTTCGCGATCTTGATGATGTCGAGAAGATGCTAGCGGCGGCCGAGAAAGGCGGTCATGCCGTGGTGATCGGCGGTGGCCTGCTCGGGCTGGAAGCGGCACATGGCTTGTCCTTGCGCGGCATGCAGGTCACCGTGCTCCACCTGATGCCGACCTTGATGGAACGGCAACTGGACGAGGCCGCCGGCTTCCTGCTCAAAAATGAACTGGAACGGCGCGGACAGACAATCCTGACCCAGGCGGACACGGCAGAGATACTGGGGAATGACAATGTCACCGGCGTAAAACTGAAGGACGGGACAGAAATTCCGGCCGATCTGGTGGTGATGGCGGTTGGTATCAAGCCGTCTGTCAATCTCGCCAAAATGGCCGATCTGGAAGTCGACCGCGGGATCGTTGTCGATGATCATATGGTAACCAGCGATCCGACGATATTGGCAGTGGGTGAATGCGTTCAGCATCGCGGTGCCTGCTATGGGCTGGTTGCGCCGCTTTGGGAAATGTGCCGCGCGCTGGCGGATTATCTGACGGCAAGCCCGTCGGGCTATAATGGCTCGGTCACGGCGACCAAATTAAAGGTGTCGGGCATCGATCTGTTTTCTGCTGGAGATTTTTCGGGCGGCGACGATACCGAAGACATCGTCATGCGCGACGCTTCGCGGGGCGTTTACAAGCGCATCGTGGTGAAAGAGAACCGGCTGATTGGTGCGGTCCTCTATGGCGATACCGCCGACGGAAACTGGTATTTTGATCTGCTCAAGCGGATGGAGGACATCTCCGAAATCCGAGAAGCGCTGATATTCGGACAGGCCTTCGCTTCGGGAGGGGCAACGCTGGACCCTGACAGCGCCGTTGCAGCATTGTCCCAAGACGCAGAAATCTGCGGCTGCAACGGCGTTACCAAGGGACAGGTTGTCGCCTGCATCGAAGCCGGTGCCAGCGATCTCGACGGCGTGAGGGCCGGTTGCAAGGCGTCAGCCAGCTGCGGTTCCTGCACGAATCTGGTCGAGAGCCTGCTTCGACTCTCGCTCGGCGCGGACTATGGCGGAGCACGTACCGTCACGCCGATGTGCAAATGCACCAGCTTCACGCATGAAGATGTGCGGCGAAATATCCTCGACAAGGAGCTGAAATCGATACCGCAGGTGATGCAGGAGCTGCACTGGACAACGCCGGATGGCTGTGCCTCCTGCCGACCGGCGCTTAACTATTATCTGCTGTGTGCCTGGCCGGAAGAACATGAAGAAGATCCGCAGAGTCGCTTCGTCAACGAGCGTATGCATGCCAATATCCAGAAAGACGGCACCTACTCGGTGGTTCCCAGAATGTGGGGCGGGGTGACCACTCCCAATGAGTTACGGGCCATCGCTGATGCGGCCGATAAATATCAGGCGCGGCTGGTAAAGGTGACCGGCGGCCAGCGCCTGGACATATTCGGTATCAGGAAAGAAGATCTGCCGGCGATCTGGAAGGATCTGAATGCCGCCGGCATGGTGTCCGGCCATGCTTATGGCAAGGCATTGCGAACGGTTAAGACCTGCGTCGGCAGCGAATGGTGCCGCTTCGGAACGCAGGATTCGACCGGTCTTGGAATCAAGATCGAACAGATGACCTGGGGCAGCTGGATGCCGCACAAATTCAAGATTGCCGTTTCGGGTTGTCCGCGCAATTGCGCCGAGGCATCGATCAAGGACCTTGGCATCATCTGCGTTGAAAGCGGGTATGAAATCAGCGTTGGCGGCAATGGGGGTATCCATCTGCGTGGTACCGATTTCCTCTGCAAGGTCGAAACCGAAGAGCAGGCGCTGGAATATATCGCTGCCTTCATCCAGCTCTATCGGGAGGAAGCCCGCTATCTCGATCGCACGGCGCCCTGGGTCGAAAGAGTCGGGATGGACTATATCAAAGGTCGCATTGTTGAGGATGAACAGGGCCGCAAGCAGCTTCAGCAACGCTTCCTGTTCGCCCAGTCGGTGCATCAGAAAGACCCCTGGGCCGAGCGTGCGGCGGGTGCCGAAGGTCACCTGCACAGGCATATCGCCGAAATCCGGCCCTTTGCCGTGCTGGAGCCCGCATGATGACGGAAGCAAAATGGATCGATATCGGCCCGGTCGAGCAATTGCCTGCTCTTGGTGCGAGAACCCTGCCGGTGCAGGGTGGTCAGGAGATAGCAATATTCCGGACCGCAACGGGCAGCATCCACGCCTTGGCAAACAGATGTCCCCACAAGGCCGGGCCGCTCAGCCAGGGCATCGTGCATGATATCAGCGTCACCTGTCCGCTGCATAACTGGCGCATTTCTCTGGTCACCGGGCGGGCGCTCGGCGAGGACAAGGGCTGCGTCCCCGTTGTTCCTGTAAAAATAGACGCGGGCCGGATTTATATAGAACGCGTCGCTGCCCTGGCCGGGGTCGTGTGACGCAGATTTGCACCACTTGCCCCTATTGTGGCGTGGGTTGCGGCATCAAGGCCGAAATCACCGGTGATCGTGAGATCAGTCTTAAGGGGGACGAGGAGCATCCCGCGAATTTGGGACGGCTGTGCTCCAAAGGTACGCATCTCGCCCAAACGCTCAGTCTGGAAGGGCGGCTGCTCTATCCGGAAATCAGCGGCAAGCGAGCGGAGTGGGACGAAGCTCTTGATTTGGTGGCAAGGCGCTTTGCCGATACCGTGCGCGAGCATGGCCCGGACAGCGTCGCATTCTATGTCTCGGGCCAATTGCTGACCGAAGATTATTATGTCGCCAACAAGCTGATGAAAGGCTTCATTGGCAGTGCCAACATCGACACCAACAGCCGCCTGTGCATGGCCAGCGCGGTTGCGGCCCATGTGCGGGCCTTTGGCGAAGACGTGGTGCCCTGCAGCTATGATGATCTGGAAGCCGCCCATCTCATTCTTCTGGTCGGATCAAACACCGCATGGTGCCATCCGGTGATCTGGCAGCGCATCGAGAAGGCTCGCAACGAACGCGGGACGAAGCTGGTCGTCATCGATCCGCGCCGCACCGAAACAGCCGAATGCGCCGACCTTCACCTGCCTATCGCGCTCGATGGTGATGTCGCCTTGTTCAACGCCCTGGTAGCCGCGATGAGGTCCCGAGGACTGGTGGATGAAGATTATTTACGCGATCATGTAACGGTGCCAGCCGGATTCTGGGATGGACTGACCGGCGATCCGGCGGCGGGTATCGATCCGGCATTATTCGATCAGCTGGCCGATCTGGTCGCCGCCAATCCCAAAATGGTCACCCTGTTCAGCCAGGGTGCGAACCAGTCGATAAGCGGAACCGACAAGGGCAATGCGATTATCAACCTGCATCTGGCCACCGGCCGTATTGGCAAGGCTGGAACGGGCCCATTCTCGATAACCGGTCAGCCCAACGCGATGGGCGGCCGCGAGGTTGGTGGCCTTTCGTCAATGCTGGCCGCGCATATGGGCTTTTCCGATACAGAATGCGATGCCGCCCAAGCCTATTGGAACAGTCCGACCATTGCGCGTAAACCGGGCCGCAAAGCGGTCGACATGTTCCGCGATGTACATGAAGGTAAAATCAAGGCGATCTGGGTGATGGCCACCAACCCTGCCGTTTCCATGCCCGACGCAGATTTTGTCCGCGAGGCACTCAATCGGTGCGACTTTGTCGTGGTGTCCGATGTCATCGCCGAAACCGACACCACTGCCTATGCCGATATAAAGCTGCCTGCACTCGCCTGGGGCGAGAAAGATGGAACCGTCACCAACAGTGAGCGGGTCATCAGTCGTCAGCGCCCATTATTCGCGCCGCCTGGAGACACGAAAGCCGATTGGTGGATCGTGCAGGAAGTTGCTCGCCGCATGGGTTATGGCGACGCCTTTGCGTTCGGCGGTCCGGCAGCGATCTTCCGCGAATATGCCGCCCAGACCGGATTCCGCAACAACGGCCAGCGCACGCTCGATATATCCGAATGGGCTGACACCAGCGATATCAAATATGACGATTGGATGCCCAAGGCCTGGGGTGGCGCTTCACCTTTTGCAGATGGAACATTCGCGTCACCCGATGGCAGGGCAAGCATGGTGGCCGTTACCACCCCTGCTGCCGCTGTCGTGGACCCGATATACCCACTACGGCTCAATACCGGTCGATATCGCGATCAATGGCACACGATGACCCGCACGGGTCTCAGCCCGCGACTGTCCCAACACCGCCGCGAGGCGCTCGTCGAAATTCACGCGGACGATGCCAGGAAGCGTGGCATCAGGGATGGCGGTCTGGCGCAGATTGCGACGCCACAAGGGAAGAGCATCTTTCGCGTGCAGATCACCGAGGCGCAACGAAAAGGCGAAGTCTTCGTTCCGATGCACTGGACGGACGAGATGAGCAATGCTGGTCGCGCGAACCGCCTGTCCGATCAGACGGTGGACCCGGTATCGGGTCAGCCGGCGTTCAAGAATAGTCCCTCCAATATCGAAACGGTCGAACCGGAATGGTGGGCATTTCTGGTCAGCAACCAGCAGCCCGCATTGCCGCGCATGCTGTATTGGACGAGCGCGCGCATCGCCGGTGGATGGCTCACCGAAATGGCGGGCGAAGGCAATATGGATGTCGACGGTCTGCTGCCCGCGGGCGAACGTATCGAGGCGGTGGACCCGAAGCGAGGGATGCGCCGCATTGCCGTGCGCG
>CAWUKF010000033.1:0-13930 GCA_963922745.1 uncultured Sphingomonadales bacterium | reverse complement strand
GGGGCCCGGATCTTTCGACCCGCGCAGACAAGGCGCGCGGCGGCGAGAAACGTCGCGCCGCGCTGTGCCGGGCGCTGGCGTCACAGCCAGATCTGCTGCTGCTCGACGAACCAACTAACCATCTCGATCTCGGCGCGATCGACTGGCTGGAGGAATGGCTGGGCCGCTACAAGGGCGCGTTCATCACCATCTCGCATGACCGTACCTTTCTGACCCGGCTGACCAAACAGACATTGTGGCTGGATCGCGGTTCGCTCCGGCGACTGGAAATCGGCTTTGGCGGCTACGATGCCTGGATGGAGAAAGTCTATGCTGACGAGACTCGTTCTGCCGAGAAGCTCGACGCAAAGCTGAAGCTCGAGGCGCACTGGCTGGAACGCGGCGTCACCGCCCGGCGCAAGCGCAATCAGGGCCGCCTCGAAAAGCTGTGGGAAATGCGGGCGCAGCGCGCTGCGATGATCGGTCCGGCGGGCGCCGCCAAGCTCCAAGCTGAAAGCGACGACAGTCGAACCAAATCGGTGATAACCGCGACGGATATTTCCAAATCCTTTGGCGAGGGTGATGCCAAGCGCACCATCATCCAGAATTTTTCGCTGCGTATCCAGCGAGGCGACCGGATCGGCATCGTCGGGGCCAATGGTGCCGGCAAGACCACCCTGCTGAAAATGCTGACCGGCGAGCTGGAACCCGATACCGGCAGCGTCGCGCTCGCCAAGACCTTGAACGGTGTTTTCATCGACCAGCAACGCAGCTTGCTGACCCCTGACAAGCGGGTCCGCGACGTGCTTGCCGACGGCAGCGACTGGATCGATGTCCGCGGCACCAAAAAACATGTGCAGGGCTATCTCAAGGAATTTTTGTTCGCCCCCACGCTGATTGATGCAAGGGTCGGCACCCTGTCGGGCGGCGAGCAATCGCGGCTTTTGCTGGCACGCGAATTCGCCCGCATGTCCAACCTGCTGGTGCTCGACGAGCCGACCAACGATCTCGACCTCGAAACGCTCGACCTGCTCCAGGAAGTGATTGCCGACTATGAGGGAACGGTCCTGCTGGTAAGCCATGACCGTGACTTTCTGGATCGCACCGTGACCGTGACCCTTGGGCTGGATGGCAGCGGCAAGGTCGATGTCATTGCCGGTGGCTATGCCGAATGGGAAGCCAAACGAAAGCAGGTTGAAACCAACCAGAAACCGGCGCCGAAAGCGGCACCGGCAAAAGCGTCGTCTTCGTCCCGATCCAGCAGCCCGGCAAAAAAGCTGAGCTACAAGGATCAGCGCGACTATGATCTGTTGCCCACACGGATCGAGGCAATTGACCAGCGCATGGCAGAGATTGATCAGGTTCTTGCCGACCCCGATCTTTACACCCGGGATTTCGACCGGTTTGACACGCTGACCAAGGAGAACAGCGCCCTGATCGAGGAAAAAGATGCGGCCGAAATGCGCTGGCTGGAGCTGGCCGAGGAAGTCGAGCGGCTGAACAGCAACTGATCAGCCCGGCAAGCGATAGAAGTCGGCCAATCGATCCAGCGCTATTTTCAACACGAGCTTCCCCGACCGCGCAGGCCAGCCAAGATTCTTTTCCGCGAGTGGCGTCCCCTCCCCGCCACAGATAATTCGCCAGGCAATATCCGACAGGTCACTGCCGAGATGGCCGATGGCATCTGCAAAGCGCTGCTTTGCGAAAATCTGCGCTTCGGTTTCGTCAAGCACCCCTGGCCCGGGGTGTTTCGTTCCGCCCACCGGCGTCGGATCCCATCGCATGGTAACCCGTGGCGCGAGATGGGCCCGTTCCCAATCGGCGCGCAATTTTTCACCGGCATCGAACTGCCGGTCAGACAGGTGACCGCGCGCATGAAGCCAGCCGAGAGGCGATTCCGACAGATTGACGGTGACGCTACGCGCGCGCCGACGCGCGGGATTGGCGCTCGTCCGTAGCTCTCCATCAGCGGGATGCGCCCGCTCCGCCAGGATACGAGGATCAGCAAAACCACTTTCCGATCTGGTTAATCGTTTTCCCATATTATCTCCTGATTAGCAGCTTTCGCACTTGCCATTTTATGGCTAGTGTAGGAAAGAGATAAAACCAAATAGGTTGGAGATTGATAATGATCAGCCGAATCAGAGAAGTCCGCAAGTCCAAGGAAATGACACTGGACGACGTTGCCAAGCGTTGCCAACCGCCGACCACGGCACAAACGATTGGACGGTTGGAAACCGGCACGCGGACCCTCTCCCTCGACTGGCTGAACCGGATAGCCGATGCGCTTGGTGTCGACAGCGCCGCACTGCTTTCCCTGCCCGATCAGGATATCCTGCCCGTCGCCGCGATTCTCGATCACAAGGGTGCGCATGCTCTCGGGAGGGTAGAAAGCATCTTCCAGCCCGCTTTGGAGCCGGGAATGGTGGCGCTGCGGGTAAAGAGCAGCGTTGGAGACTATCGCGCCGGCGATGATGTCTGGCTATCGCGGCGCATCCCGGAACAGTTCACCGCAGCGCTCAACCGGGATGTCCTGGTCCCCCGCCCAGCCGGACGCTTCCTGTTCGGGCGCCTGATCGGGCGCGAAGACAATCGCCTGCAGATCCTGCCCCTGGGCAGCGGCGCACGGCAACAGATTGTCAACGACCCCGAATGGATCGGGGTCGCGGTCCGTTTGGTAAGGGAGCTTTAGGGCCTCTGTGCTAGGAGGGCCGCCATGCCCCGTCCGATCAACATCCTGACGCTCTCGACCCTGTTTCCCAACGGGTCGGCACCCAATTTCGGAATATTTGTCGAGCGACAGACCGCCGAACTGGCAAGTCGACCGGAAACCAGGGTCACGGTCATCAATCCGCTAGGCATGCCGCCATGGCCACTGAGCAGGCACAAGCAATATCAACCGTTGCGCGCGCTACCCCTGCACGAGACATGGCAAGGGCTTGACCTATACCGCCCCCGCTTCCGGTTGATTCCCAAGATCGGGGGCGCTGGCAATGCACGCCGGATGGCCGATGCGGTGTTGCCGCTGGCGAGGAAGCTGCACCGCGAGACGCCATTCGACGTGATCGACGCGGAATTTTTCTATCCGGATGGTCCGGCGGCGATGCGGCTGGCGGGTGCGCTGGATATTCCGTTCACCGTGAAGGCCCGGGGCGCGGATATTCACCACTGGGGCAGCGAACCGGCCTGCCGCGAACAGATATTGGCGGCGGCCGAGAAGGCCAGCGCCTTGATGGCTGTATCCGAAGCGCTGAAACAGGATATGATTGCGCTTGGCATGGATGGCGGGAAGATCGCGGTCCACTATACGGGTCTCGACCCCGACCGGTTTCAACCCGTCGACCGGCCCGCCGCGAAGCGAGCGCTGGGGGTCGAGGGGCCCCTGTTCATCAGCGCTGGCGCGCTGATCCCGCGGAAGAACCAGGACCTGGTGATCCGGGCCCTGCCCAGCTTCCCCGATGCCGTGCTGATGCTGGCCGGCAAGGGCGAGGCAGAGCAAGCCTATCGGGCACTGGCTCGGGAGCTTGGCGTTGCCGACCGGGTACGCTTTGTTGGCAGCGTGCCGCACGAGCAGCTGGCGCAGCTGACGGCAGCCGCCGATATTGCCATTCTCGTGTCGAAGTCGGAAGGCCTTGCCAATGCCTGGGTCGAGGCCCTCGCCTGCGGCACGCCGGTGATCATCAGCGAGGCCGGTGGCGCTCGCGAACTGGTGACAAGTCCCGATGCCGGTCGGATCGTGCCCCAGACGGTCGAGGCGATTGTCGAGGCTGCGACAGCCATCTTGGCCGAGCCGCCAGAGCAGGAAAAGGTCCGGTCATCGGTCAGCCGGTTCAGCTGGAAAGCCAATGGCGACCAGCTGGTCCAAATCATGCAAGAAGCCGCCAGAAACCCCTAAGCCAGCGGTAGAAACGCGCCGATGATCCAGCGTTCCTCGGCCCGCAACACGCCCCATGTCCGCGCTGCGGCGCGGCTGTCCATGACCTCGAGCCCCATGCCGGCAGCCTCCACCTCGCGGCGAAAGACAGCTGGCGGTTGCTGCATCGCAGCACCGCTGCCAAGCAAGAGAAATTCCGGCCCGGGCGAGAGGTCGAGCCGGGACAGGATTGCTCCCAGATCCAGCCGGTCGAGGCCGGTCGTGGTCCAATCGACGGCCTGCTCGGGCGAAATCAGCAGGCCCTGATCGAAACGCTGGTCACCGACCTTGAATCCCGCCGTCGTAAATCCGGTGACGACCGGGCCGGTGAATTCGACATCCTTGCGCAGTTCTACCAAGACTCAGCCAATCTGCTCCGGTCCGCGCGGCCTCTCCGCCTTGTCGCCGTCGGATTCGGTCGGGACAAAGGTGTCCGGACCAACCTTGAGCCAGATCAGGATGGGAGCGGCCATGTAGACCGAGCTGTAGGTGCCGACAAAGACGCCGAAGAACATCGCCACCGAGAAACCGAAGATCACGTCCGGCCCCCAGAGGATCAGCCCGCCGAGCGCGATCAGCATCGTCAGGCTGGTCATCACGGTCCGCGCCAGCGTCTCGTTGACCGACAGGTCCAGCAGGGCGATGATTTCCATCTTGCGGTATTTCTTCAGATTCTCGCGAATCCGGTCAAAGACGACAATGGTATCGTTGAGCGAGTAACCGATGATGGTCAGCAACGCGGCTACGATATTGAGGTTGAATTCCATCTGGGTCAGCGCAAACAGACCGAAGGTCAGCGCCACGTCGTGAACCAGCGCGAACAGCGCGCCGATCCCGAACTGCCACTCGAACCGCACCCAGATATAGATGGAAATCGCGATCATAGCGAACAGCAGCGAATAGGCACCGGTTTCGAACAGTTCCGACGAAACCTTGCCGGACACCGATTCCACGCCATCGATCCGCACATCGGGATAGTCGGACTTGATGGTCGAAACGATCTTCTCGGTCATTTCATTGGCAGCCTCGGGCCGCTTTTCCGCCTCGGCGGGCAGGCGCATCCGGATCGACACTTCATTGGCATCACCAAACCGCTGGATCGTCGCTTCGCCATAGCCGAGCGAGCCGATACGGTCGCGCAGGTCGGAAATTGGAGCGGTTTCGGTTTTGGTAAAGGTCGCCTGGATCATCTGGCCACCGATGAAATCGACGCCAAAGTTCAGGCCCTTGGCCGCAACCAGGCCGATCGAGGCGATGATCGTCAGGATACTGAACGCCATGGCGACATTGCGCCATTTCAGGAAGCTGATGTTGGTATCGTCCGGAACGAGTTTTAGCAGTTTCATATGACCAACTCCTGCGGCCGCGCACGCCGGACCCAAAGCGCCACGAACATCCGGGTTACGACGACGGCGGTGAATACGGACGATGCGATACCGATCATCAGCACCACGGCAAAGCCCTTGACCGGGCCGGAGCCGAACATGAACAGCAGGACGCCGGCAATGATATTGGTGATATTGGCGTCCATGATCGCGCGCGATGCTTCTTTATAGCCCACTTCAATCGCCTGAATCACGCGTCGCCCTCGTCGGCGCTCTTCGCGTATTCGTTCGTTGATCAGCACGTTGGCATCGACCGCGGACCCCACCGTCAGAACAAAGCCGGCAATACCCGGCAGCGTCAGCGTGGCGTTGAACATCGCCATGACGCCGACGATGATGAACAGGTTCAGGGCCAGCGCGATATTCGCGTACATGCCAAAGCGGCCATAGGTGACGACCATGAAGGTCAGCACGGCAACGGTGGCGATGACGGCGGCAATCATGCCCTTGTCGATCGAATCCTTGCCGAGGTCCGGACCGACGGTGCGTTCCTCGACAATTTTCAGGTCGACCGGCAATGCACCGGAACGCAGGGCGATCGCCAGCTGGTTGGCGCTTGCGACGGTGAAATTGCCGGAAATCTGGGCAGACCCACCGAGGATCGGCTCGTTGATATTGGGCGCGGAAAGCACCTTGCCGTCGAGAATGATGGCAAAGGGCTTGCCGACATTATTCTGGGTCAGGCGGGCAAATTTCGCGCCGCCTTCGCTGTCGAAGGTGATATTGACGACCGGCGCGTTGGTCTGCTGGTCAAAGCTCTGCCCGGCATCGGTCAGCTTGTCGCCGCTGATGCCGCCGAGCCGCTTGACCGCGATGTTAGGAACACCGGCCGGATTGTCGGGATAGGGAAAAATCTGGCTGCCGACCGGAGCGCGGCCGGCGGCCACAGCATTCGGATCGGCGGCAAAATCGACCAGCTTGAATTCCAGCTTCGCGGTCTGTCCGAGCAGGGCTTTCAGCGCTTCAGGATCATCGAGGCCCGGCACCTGCACCACGATCCGGTTGTCACCCTGGCGGATGATCGTCGGCTCGCGGGTACCCATTTCGTCGATCCGGCGACGGATAACGTCGGTTGCCGTTTCCATGGCATTTTCGACGGCATTGTCGATCCCGGCTTCGGTCGGGGTGAGCACGAAGCGCGTATCGTCGCGCACTTCGATATTCCAGTCGCGCTGACCGGTCAGGCCGGCCCCGCTGGTCAGCGGCACGATCGCATCGCGCGCGGCGTCGACCTGGGTGCTGTCGCGGACCATGAAGCTGAGCACGCCATCCTTGCGCGAAATATCGCCGATGCCGATGCGGGGATTGGCACGGCGCATTTCCGCGCGCACCGATTCTTCCATCGTCTGCAGCCGGGCGGTCGCAACATCCGCCGGATCCGCTTCCAGCAGAATATGGCTGCCGCCCTGGAGATCGAGCCCCAGATTGATCGTTTCACTCGGTAAAAAGCTCGGCCAATATTTCTGGCCGGACGCGCCGATCAGGCTGGGTATCGACATCAGCACGCCAAAAGCCAGCATCAGGGAAATGGAAATGACTTTCCAGCGCGGGAAATCGAGCATTGGATTTAACTTTCTATATCACCGCGTTCAGTCGTTTGCAGGCTTGGCACCGCCGCGTGGCATCACGTCCGACAGAGTCGCCTTGACCGCTTTCACGCGAACACCGCTGGCAATTTCGATCTCGACAAATTCGTCATCGACCTTGACCGCCTTGCCAACCAGCCCGCCGCCGGTGACGACCTCGTCATGCTTCTTGACCGAGCCGACCTTTGCCTGATGTTCCTTCATCTTCTTTTGCTGAGGCCGGATCAGCAGAAAATAGAAAACGGCGAAGATCAGCACCAATGGCATCACAGAAATCAGAAAACCGCCGGCACCCCCGGAGCCTGCTGCTGCGGATAATATGGAAATACTTGTCATGAATTCGTCCCGATAATTGCAATTTTTTATGTGTGGTGCCCGGGCGTGTGTTTCAAGCCCCGAAGCGGCCAACCCGGATGATGCGCGCGCCTATCACGCAGTTCGCCGGGGCGCAACGAAATCCGTATTCTGGAAAGGTTGGAAGCATGTTGCAAACGACTTGCCAATCACCATCGACCTCCATATATGCGCAGCCTCGGTCGGGACGTAGCGCAGCCTGGTAGCGCATCACACTGGGGGTGTGGGGGTCGGAGGTTCGAATCCTCTCGTCCCGACCAGTTTTCAGCCATCTTTTAAAATGCTGAATTCTTATATCACTGCTGTAAGTGCAATGTAAGTGCAGATTTTCTGTTTTTGTTCTCCAAAGCATCACCATCATCCCGGGGATCATCATCGGAGGAATATTTGCGCCAACCAGATAGGTTCTTCAAATATGAGATCGCCTGAATTGGAATAGTGCCAAACATCACCATCCGGACACTTGCCGCAAATACTAACTTTTAATCAGTAGGTCGCTGGTTCGAACCCAGCAGGGCTCACCATAATACGTTGATAATAAACATTTTTCTAAAAATCCGAAATTCAGAGTTGCAATATTTGCAACCTGGGTAGCGTTTTGGGTAGCAAATGAGAAAACTTCAATTTTGCCAAACTGATGGATGAGAGATTCTTTAACGCTTGGAGGACAAAAATATCACAGGCCGACGTTGACGAACCTTCTCGCTCAAATATCGATCAATGATAAATGCTATAGATTGAGATGCTATCCGATTACGATTTCTCGTCGCGAGAAAATTCATCGACAGTTGCATCGAGGTCTTTTACAAGTTGATTAAGCTCACGATAAGCGCCTAGGCGCTCAAGCCCGTCAAGACGTTTATTGCGGGAGAGAAGGTCCATACGACTTCGAATTAGTGTCGCCACAGTTTTCAATGTCGTTGGATCTGGATCGCTCATTAATGGATTGTATCACAATTCAAATCCGCATGCGGACAGGAGGATTATTCCTCAGTAAAGGACCACTTGAAATCTAAAGAATAGGATGGATTCGCGTAGTGGTCTTCTAAAGCAAAGAAGGTACTCTGATGGAAAAACCTTGGATAAAGATGATCGGATCAATTCGAGAAGGCCTTACTGGGGGTGTGGGGTAGGAGGTTCGAATTCTCTCGTCCCGACCAATTTTCCGCCATTTCTCAAAATGCTGGATTCTTATATCACTGCTGTAAGTGCAATCCGTCTAGCAGCAAGCCGAACCGCCATTGGCTCGGGCTTCCTGAATGGGAGGACAAGAAATGGTTCCGAACGAACAGAAAACGCAGCAATCTCCTTTGTTCGGACGCAAAACAACAGCGCATCCCTTGCAGTCATAAAAAAACTGGCAAGCATCGGTTGGCATAGTTTCGGTTTCGGCATGGCCACATTTTGGGCATGTTATCATTGAACGCAATTCCATCAGCGAATTCCCAACAGGCGCAAAATGTCACCCTCAAAGCTCGGTAAAATATAGGCAAGAAGGACGATAAAAGCGGAAAGGCCAAACATGAGGATCGCTCGTTTTCCGGGTCTTCTTCCACCCCAGAACGATACGATGACTCCCGGCGTGATGAACAACAGCGCTCCAATCAGGAAATATTCCGTTTTGTCAGCAAAAAATATCAGATTGCCAATCACTGCAGAGCCGACGCCTATTTTGAACAATATGATTGGCAACACACAGCAGGATGCACCAATCAGACCAGCTATTGCACTGGCCAGTCCGCCGCCGGCAGCCAGTTTCTCTCCCGTCCCCGGCTGTACCTGTTGCTCTGTTATCTCGCTCATGAACCGGTTATACGCCCTGTAGTAACTACAGGATCAAGAGGTTTTATCATGCAGTCTATGAAGCGCGGAAAATTGGCCCAATCAACCGGATGCAATTTGGAGACCATACGCTATTACGAGAAGATCGCTCTGATGCACGAACCTGATCGAACCGAAAGCGGCCATCGCGTATATTCCTTGGACGATCAAAGACGGCTGAAGTTCATATTGCGCAGCCGGGAACTGGGTTTTTCAATCGAGCAATTGCGCGGACTGCTTAACCTTGTGGACTCTGATGACTATACTTGCGGCGAAGTATTGGATGTAACAACGCAGCGTATTGCGGACATCAAGAGTAAAATATCAGACCTCAAGAAACTTGAACGAACCTTATCGGACATGTCCTCGCGATGCGCAGGAGGAGAGGTTCCTGATTGCCCCGTCATCAATTCGCTGTTTGATGAGCAATCGCTGAAGTGAGTGGAAACTAATTTCGGGGAGCAAAAAAGAACCGATTCAACTACCAGCTTTCATTGGCTTTGCTCTCATGAAAGCTATCAACCACTAAGCAGGCTTTTCATTATTGATCATTTTACTCAATTTGGAATTAAAAAACCTCTCGCTCCACAGATTCAAGGATTCTGCTTCTGCGGGGCGCAGAAACCGCCTGACATCCTCAGCGGCCACTTCCCAATCAATTGACTGAATTTTATTGATCATGGCTTTTTCAAGCCATTTCGAGTTGACCGTAAGTTCATCCTCCTCAGCCCATGGACCAAATTGAACCAAAGCTGCTTCAAGATGTGGCAAGTTTGGAAAAACGCCTTTCGTTACATACCAGGAAAAGTCGAACCAATCGCGGCCTTTTAAATGTTCACGGCACAGTAGCGCATGGATTTTCAGCGCGAAATTGGATGCCATGTCTTGATGACGCACTTCGTAGTCGACCGGAAAGTCTAGGAAACTATATTCATCTTGGGAGCCAGCAGGAGGCTCTACATCAATTTCGAGTTTAATCTTCAACTTGCGGCGCGGGTCGCTATTGGGAAATGACAAATCCAGTTGATTTGCAATGGAATTGTCCTTGATCACAGCTCGGCGAATGCGCTTTTCCATCTGTTCTTTTGAAACCGTCTCTGGTTTGAGACCATATTCTTCGAAAGTTTCAGTCAGGATTTTCAGAAATGGAGACCAATCAAAATCTGCGTCGGGTTTGAGTAGCATAAAGTCCAGGTCTTCTGAAAACCTCGGAAGTTTATGGAGGATTCGCAGACTTGTGCCCCCTTGGAAAACCGCGACGTCAAAAAACTTTGCCCGCCAAAGCCCATAAAGTGCGATTTCCTGAATGATCTCCTTCGTCGCATTCTCCTCCTCAATATCGTTGGCAGGTTTGTAGCTGGCCAACCGGGTTCGAATAATATCATTCATTTCAACAAACCTTCGTCTTTTTTAGTATTTTTCTGTGCTTTCAGAGCGACCACATGCTGCTCAAGATGATTTAGAAATTCCAGAACGGCTTTGTGCTTGTAAACACGCCTCAAGGCATGAAAATCCTTCCGAGGCGTTCGGAGCAGATACTCTGGATCAATACGCATTCCGCTACTGATCCACCCCATTCCTTGCCATTTGTGTTTTTTGAGAGCGATCAGATCGAATAGGGCGCGCAGCGGCTTTGCCACTAGCACGGTTTGATTACTGATGGTCTGGCGTTCCACTCCTTCAAGAAATCCGGTTTTGTTTAGTGCGAGAGGGCGAAAAGCAAATTTTCCAAAAACAGTGTGGCTGATATCGATAGATTTGCGTCCTGGCGTCACGCTGACCGTCGCAAATACGGCTTCGGGAATCCATCCGTGAAAAGCGAGTGCGCTTTCCATTGATACATAGCTGCCCACCACTAATGCCTGTGCTAGACGGAATGGATGAACTGGGTATTTTCGGTGTCGATCCGCCAGAACATATTGACCGCGTTTGATTTTTACCAAATCCCCTGCTTGCATCGCGCGCTTTACCAAACCATAGCGACTGTTGTCGCTACCGCCCAAAATACGCGCTAGTTGCTTTTCGGTTAGAATTTGATCAGCATAATTAGCGTCAATTACACATTGAATCAGCCTATTCATATAATTCCCTATACTGTCATAAAGTGACAGTTATACGAATTTTCTGAAATTTTCAATAATGACACTTTATCCGAAGCCAATAGATAAGCAAGTGACGAGCATGGAGAGGTCTACAACTCTCTCTGCCGACGTCTGCTTAACTTACAAAAGTGAATAAAGGTAAGCGATCTCAGTGATCAACCAATTTCCCCTTTTTCGAAAAATCCGGTAGCGGCGGGGGGCGCGATTTTTGTCAGTGGAATACAGACTGCCCTACTCATCATATTGTTGATAAAGTTCCTGCACGCTATGGCGCAATTCGACAGCCATTTATGAAATTCCCAGGATTTCCAGGGACTCTAAATAGAGTTTGTTCTACAAATGCTACTGGTAGAAAGGACACCCGCAGGGCAATATGCATGAGAAGACGTTAGGCTGGCTGCAACCGCCAACACTGGCCTTTTCGCCAAACCGACAGATCGTCGATTTTCAGGAACAAAAAGGTCAGTGCTCGCTGCGAGCGAACTCACGTCTGCGAAGCAGATAATATGCTGCGGGCACAACAAATAGCGAAAGCAAAGGCGCGCTCAGCATGCCGCCAACCATCGGAGCTGCAATCCGACGCATAATTTCCGACCCGGCGCCTTCGCCGATCAGGATAGGGAAAAGTCCCGCCAGAATCACCGCGACGGTCATCGCCTTTGGCCTTATCCGCAGCAACGCACCTTCGCGCACGGCCTGCATGACCTGCTCTGCGTCGGGCTTGTCGCCGCGCGCTTCCAGTGCCTGTTTCAGATAGATCAGCATCACCACGCCAAACTCTGCCGACACGCCCGCAAGCGCGATAAAACCAACCGCAGTTGCAATCGACTGGTTGAGGCCCATCCAATAGAGGAGCCATAGTCCGCCGGTGAATGCGAAGGGCAAGGTTGCCATGATCAGCAACGCTTCATCGAAACGGCGGAAAGTCAGATAGAGCAGAAAGAAGATGATCGCCAAAGTGGCAGGCACGACCACCATCAGCCGATTGGTTGCGCGCTGCAGATATTCGAATTGCCCGGTATAGGCCACGCTGACGCCGGGCGGCAGATCAACCTCCTTGCCAATAGCCGCTTGCAAGTCTGCGACCACCGATACGAGATCTCTCCCCCTGGTATCGACATATATCCAGGTTGATGGTCGGCCATTTTCACTGCGCAGCATCGGCGGCCCGGAACTGATGTCAATGTCGGCGACCGTGCCCAAGGTAATCTGCTGCAAGGATGGCGTGAGAACCGGAAGATTTCGCAGGTTTTCCAGGCTATCACGTATCTCCCGCGGATAGCGGACGCTTATCGGATAGCGGGCCAGCCCTTCGACGGTTTCGCCGATATTCTTGCCCCCGATCGCGCTCGATACGATCGACTGGACATCAGAAATATTGAGTCCGTAACGGGCGGCAGCGGCACGGTCGATATCAATGTCGATATAGCTCCCACCGGTCAGTCTTTCCGCCAGGGCCGAACTGACACCTTCAACCTTTTTGGCCGCGCCCTCGATTTTCTGGGCGACCTTGTCAATTGCATCGAGATTATCACCCGACACCTTGATCCCGATCGGGCTTTTGATCCCGGTCGAGAGCATTTCGATACGGTTGCGGATCGGCGGTATCCAGAAATTGGCCAGTCCGGGAACCCTGACGGCCTTGTCGAGCTCCTCGATCAGCTTGTCCGACGTCATGCCGGCGCGCCATTCCTCCTTCGGTTTGAAATGGATCGTTGTCTCGAACATGGTGAGCGGCGCAGGATCGGTCGCTGTATCGGCCCGACCAGCCTTGCCGAACACTGTTTCCACTTCGGGCACCGATTTTATCAGCCGATTGGTTTGCTGAAGCAGTTCGGAGGCTTTGGCCGGAGATATTCCCGGCAAGGCATTGGGCATGTATAGCAAATCGCCTTCGTCCATTTGCGGCATGAACTCGCCGCCAAGCTGGCTGATCGGCCAAGCGCTTGTTGCAAATATGAGCACCGCGATCACGAGTAATTTTTTCGGGCTTTTAAGTGACCAGTCGAGTGCTGGCCTGTAGATTTTCATGAGGAAACGGCTGATCGGATTTTTCTCTTCGGACGGTATTTTTCCGCGAATGAAATAGCCCATCAAAACCGGGATTAGGGTGATCGAGAGAATGGCAGCGCCGGCCATCGCGTAGGTTTTTGTGAATGCCAGCGGAGAGAATAATCGCCCTTCCTGACCTTCCAGAGTAAAAATCGGGAGGAATGAAAAGGTGATGATCAGCAGGCTGAGGAATAGCGCGGGGCCAACTTCAACCGCCGCGTCAACGATCAGCTGCCATCGCTTTTCGCCCGGCATCTCGGCATCCGGGTTGTCATTCTGCCATTTTTCAAGATGCTTGTGCGCGTTCTCGATCATGACAATGGCGGCATCGACCATCGCGCCAATGGCAATGGCAATTCCGCCAAGCGACATGATATTAGCATTAATCCCTTGAAAGCGCATCACCAGAAAAGCGATCAATATACCAAGCGGCAGGGTTAAAATTGCCACGAGTGCAGAGCGGGCGTGCCAAAGGAATAATGCGCAGACAATGGCAACGACAATGAACTCTTCGAGCAATTTCGTGGTGAGATTATCGACCGCCTTGTCGATCAGTTCGGATCGGTCGTAGGTCGTCACTATCTCGACGCCCGGTGGCAGGCTCTGCTTGAGCGTCGCGAGTTTCTCTTTGACGCCAGCAATCGTTTCGCGGGCGTTTTTGCCCGAACGCAAGATGATGACGCCGCCAGCCACTTCGCCTTCACCGTTCAGTTCCGCTATCCCGCGTCTGATTTCGGG
>CAWUKF010000032.1:0-14475 GCA_963922745.1 uncultured Sphingomonadales bacterium | reverse complement strand
AGATCATCGAGTGATGCATTTTTCACCGCCCTTGCGGTTCCAAAATGCAGCAACAGCGCTTTCTTTCGGGATGGCCCGATCCCCGGCACATCATCCAGCGAGCTGTGCCCGACGGATTTGGCGCGTCTGGTCCGGTGCGCGCCGATGGCAAAGCGATGCGCCTCGTCGCGCAGCCGCTGGAGATAGAAAAGCACCGGGCTGTTCGGCGGCAGATTGACCTGACGGCCATCGGGCAGATGGAAGGTTTCCCGCCCGGCGTTGCGGTCCGGTCCCTTGGAGACGCCGATCATCACCACATCCTCGACGCCAATTTCTTCCAGCGCATCGCGCGCTGCACTCATCTGGCCCTTGCCGCCGTCGATCAGCACCAGATCCGGCCATTCGCCCTTCTCGCGATCAGGATCTTCCTTCTGCGCCCGCGAAAAGCGCCGCTCCAGCACTTCGCGCATCATCGCGAAATCATCGCCCGGTGCGATGTCCGGATTTTTGATATTGAACTTGCGATAGGCATTCTTGCGGAAGCCCTCTGGCCCGGCGACCACCATGCCGCCGACCATATTGGTGCCCTGAATATGGCTGTTGTCGTAAATTTCAATGCGATCCGGCACACCGTCCAGTTCCAGCAGGTCAACCATCTCCCGCATGATTTTCGCCTGGGTGGAGGTTTCCGCCAGCCGCCGGTCCAGCGCTTCCTCGGCGTTGCGGCTCGCCTGTGTAAGCAGCTTGCGCCGATCGCCACGCTGCGGTTTCGAGACCGATACCTTATAGTCCGCCCTTGTGCCCAGCGCCTCCGCCAGCAAGTCCGCATCGGGCAGATCGCGGTCGAGCAGCACCAGTTTTGGCGGCGGCATCTGGTCGTAGAATTGCATCAGGAAGCTCGAAAAAACCTCCTCGACCTCGACGCTGGTAGTGTGCGCCGGAAAGAAACTGCGGTGACCCCAATTTTGCCCGCCACGGATGAAGAAGGCCTGGATGCAGACGGTCGAGCCCTTCGCGGCGAGCGCAAAGATATCGGCATCCGGCAGACCGGCGGCATTGATCGCCTGATTACCCTGAATGAAGGTCAGCGCCCGCAGCCTGTCCCGGTAGACCGCCGCCATCTCGAAATCGAGATTTTCCGCCGCCTGCTCCATCGCCCCGCCCAGCTTGTGCTGAACATCGGTCGACTTGCCGGACAGGAAATCGCGCGCATCCTCGACCAGCTCGGCATAATCCTGTTTGCTGATCCGGTCGACGCAAGGCGCCGAGCAGCGCCGGATTTGATAGAGCAGACACGGCCGCGAGCGGTTGTTGAAAAAACTGTCGGTGCAGGAGCGCAACAGGAACAGCTTCTGCAGCGCGTTGATCGTCCGGTTGACCGATCCGGCGCTGGCGAACGGTCCAAAATATTGGCCTTTCAACCGCTGTGCGCCGCGATGCTTGGTGATCCGGGGGAAATCATGCCCCTCGCGCAGCAGAATGAACGGGAAGCTCTTGTCGTCGCGCAGCAGCACATTATAGGCCGGGCGGAATTTCTTGATCAGCTGCGCCTCGAGCAGCAGCGCTTCCGCCTCACTGCCTGTCGTGACAATGGTCATCGAACGGGTCTGCGCCACCATCCGCATCAGCCGGTGCGGCAGTCGGTTCATCTGCACATAGGCACCGACCCGGGCCTTCAGAGACCGCGCCTTGCCGACGTACAGTACATCGCCGCGCTTGTCCTGCATCCGGTAGACGCCAGGTCTGGTCGGCAGCGTGTTCAACACCTCGCGGATCGCCGCCATGCCCGCCTCGAGATCGGGTGTATCGCCCTCCCCGCGCACGGCATAGGTCGCCTTGTCCTCGTTGAAACGGGACGCGGCATTGGGATGATCGGGACGGTCGGCCTTGGACATGGAAATAATCTAGAATGCTCGGCCAGCATTTGCCAGAACGATTAACTCCTCTCCCCTTGGGGGAGAGGACTAGTGCAGCTTGTGAACCTGTTCGCTTGCGAAACTCGGGAGGGGTAAGCGGCAAGACGCCTCCTCTCCAACGTCGCCTAACGAGCAAGCTCGTAAGGCTTTGGTATCCTCTCCCTCATGGGGAGAGAAGCAGATTAATTCAGCGCCTTGCCTATATCGCCGATCGCCTTGTCGACGAGCGACTTGTCGGCAGCGGCATCGTGGCGCGCGGCGATCATCGCCTCTGCTGCCTGAGTGGCAGCGGTCGCAGCCTTGGCGCGAACCGCGGCAATGGCCGAGCGTTCGGCCGCGCCGATCTTCTCTTCCGCCATTTTCTTGCGACGAGCGATCAGCGCCTTGGTATCGGCCTCGGCCTGCGCGACCAGGGTCGCGGCTTCCTTTTCGGCGCCCTCCATCAACGCTTCGGCTTCTGCCTGTGCGCCAGCGGTCTTGGCTTCATATTCCGCCTTCAGTGCTTCGGCTTCCTTGCGGAGGCCAGCGGCTTCGTCGAGCGTCTTCTTGATCTCGGCGATCTGCTTGTCGAGCATGCCACCGACGATTTTCGGGACCTTCGCCCACAGCATGATGCCGAACACGATCAGCATCCCGACCGCGACCCATCCGGTCGCGTTCAGTCCGAGTGCAGTTGCTTCCGCGCCTTCAGCGCCTTCTGCCAGAACCGTCAATAGCATCATCTGTCTCCTTCAGCAGGCGCTCAGAAAGCGGCCTTGACCGCTTTCTTGGCATCCGCGGCAGAAACCTTGGCGCCGGATACCGTCGAAACGATGGCCTGCGCCGCTTCTGCAGCCACCGCTTCAATTTCCTTGAGAGCAGCCGATTTGGCCGCTTTCAGTTCGGCATCCGCTTCATCGGCTTTCTTGCCGAGCGCGGTGTCCGCGCGCTTGATCGCGGCTTCGTTCTTCAGCGCCGCCTTGGTCTTCGCCTCGTTGACCTTGCTGATCGCATCGGCACGCGCATCGTTGATACGGTTGCGATAGTCGATCTCGATCTGCTCAGCCTTGTCCTGCGCGCTCTGTGCCGCAGCCAGATCGTCGGTGATCCGCTTCTGGCGGTCGTCGACGGTCTTGCTGATCTTCGGCACCATATTTCTGGCAATGCCGAAATAAATGATGCCGATAACGATCAGCAACCAGAAAAACTGGCTGCCATAGACTTCCAAGAGCTGACTAATTTGAGGCATTATTCACCTGTAAGTTCAAGACGCATGACGGACAATCTGGCCGCGCCGGCCGGGGCCGGCGCGCCCGGCAGATTATTCGGCTGGTTCAGCTGCCGGTGCTTCCATTGCAACAGGCGCATCAACCGCGGCAGCTTCAACTGCAACGACTTCTGGCTCTGCAACGGCTGGCGGAGCATAAAGAATGATCATGGCAACAGCGAAGGCGATCAGGCCGAGCAATTCAGCAGCAGCAAAGCCGATGAACAGACGTCCCTGCTGGCCGTCAGCCGCAGATGGGTTGCGCAGAGCGCCTTCAAGGAAGGAACCGAAAACATTACCAACACCGGTAGCAGCGGCACCAACGCCGATTGCAGCCAGGCCAGCGCCGATAACTTGTGCAGAAGAGAGATCCATTTTTTAACTCCGTATTGTAAAATTGGTGATTGAAAGTGACTTAGTGAAGATTTTCCGCATCATTGATGTACAAGGATGTGAGAAGGGCAAAGACATAGGCCTGGATGGCGCACACCAGCAGTTCCAGCGCGCTGACGAAGGCGATGAAGACGATGCTGAGCAACGCAACCAGAAGGCTCGCGCCACCGGCGTCGAGGGCCTGGATGACGAAATTGGCGAACACCTTGATCAGGATATGACCGGCGATCATTGCGACGAACAGTCGCAGCGCCAGGCTGAACGGGCGCACCAGAAACGACAGCAGCTCAACCATGAAGATCAGCGGAATCATCGGGATCGGCGTACCGTGCGGGATGAACAGGCTGAAGAAGTGGAACTTGTGTTTCCAGAAACCGACGATCAGGACGATCGAGAAGCTGATTGCTGCCAGCAGGCCGGTAACGGTGAACTGGCTGGTAACGGTGAACGGATGGATGCCCGGAATGATTCCGAATGGCATCATGCCCATCAGGTTGGAAAACAGGATGAACATGAACAGGGTGAACACCCACGGCGTATATTTCTTGCCGTTGGGGCCGATGCTGGTGGCGATGATATTGTCGACAAAGCCAACGACACCCTCGACCATGACCTGCCAGCGGCCCGGGACCAGCTCACGCTTCATTCCGCCCATCATGAACACATAAAGCAGGCCGAGGACGATGAACATCCAGAGCGCGCTGTTGGTGAAGTTGATCTGCTGACCGAATAAAGTGAAGCCATCAAAGATGGTATGCACTTCAAACTGGTGCATTGGATCAATCTTGCCTGGTTCCGCCACTAATCTAACCCCTGATCGTCAATCGTCATCATCTGCTATTGCCGTTCCGATATCTTTCACCGGTTGGCTCGAAATCACGTAAATTTTCCTGAACGCTACTCCCGTCCCGAGGAAGAAGAACAGCAACAGGAACAATGGCGTCGTTCCCAGCCAGGTGTCAAACAGCCATCCCAGCAAGAAACCCGCGGCCACCCCTCCGATCAGATAGCTTAGCACCCTCGCGCCGAGCCGCTGACTTTCGTCCGGCCCTTTGTTTCGGTGCCCCGCTTTGACCCGCTCCCGATTTTGTGCCGATATCAGTCGCTCATCCAGCGACGAAACCCGCACATCCTCTTCGAGGGGATCCCGATCAGATTCGCTTGCTGCCATAACAGACCCTTTAAAAGCCCCGAAGAGCGCCAAAAAAAGCCAGAAACAACAGCAGGCTGACCCGCCAAGGCGCGGCCCGTTTAGGAAAGCAGCGTGCCCAAGTCAACAGCAATGCTGCAACGCGGAAAATGCCATGGGCTCGGCCATGGATTTGGGCTGAAAGGGAGTCGAAATAACAGGCCGACCGAGCACAGCACCTGCCTCTACCCAACCACGATTGCGATCGAATCCTGTCGATGCGATCATGGCTTCGGTCGCTCATAAATATGCAAATGCCGCTTGTCCCCCTGCCGCTGCACTGTAAGCTTGAACAAACCATCGCAACAAAGGATTCACCCTTGGCCCTCCAGATTGACCGTGACAAAAATATCATGACCGTGACGATAGACCGGCCCGAGCGCAGAAACGCGGTCGATGGGGAGACCGCCAAGGCTCTCCATGCCGCGTTCCGGGACTTCGATCAGGACGAGAGCCTCAGCGTGGCGATACTGACCGGTGCCGGTGGCAATTTCTGCGCGGGCGCCGACCTCAAGGCGGTGTCGGAGGGCAAGGGCAATCCGGTGCTCGTCGAGGGCGAAATGGCACCGATGGGACCGAGCCGCTTGCAGCTTTCGAAACCGGTGATTGCCGCGATCGAAGGCTATGCCGTCGCCGGCGGGCTCGAACTGGCCTTGTGGTGCGATCTGCGCGTTGCGGCGCAATCCGCCTCCTTCGGGGTGTTCTGCCGCCGGTGGGGCGTGCCGCTGATTGACATGGGAACGATCCGCCTGCCGCGACTGATCGGCCAGTCGCGCGCGGCAGATATGATCCTCACCGGTCGCGAAATCGCAGCAGAGGAGGCTCTGTCCTTCGGCCTCGCCAACCGGGTGGTGCCCGATGGCCAGGCGCTGGCGGAAGCCGCAAAACTGGCTGCCGGCATTGCCGCCTTCCCGCAACTCTGCCTGCGCAGCGATCGCCGCTCGATGCTCGATCAATGGGGTCTGGACGAAGCCGAGGCCAGCAGGCACGAGACCGGACTTGGACTGGAAACGATAAAGTCCGGCGAGACCCGAACGGGAGCTACCGCCTTCGCCAAGGGCCGCGGTCGCCACGGCTCCTTCGGCGACTGACCGGAAAGCCGAGCACTGACATGGTCGGACAAGCCGCCCGGCCATTGCGCATCACCAGTTCACCACTGCCCCGGACAAAGAAAAGGCGCGCCAGCTTGCCGGCACGCCTTTCTTGTCTCGTCGAAATAAGAGGGCTCAGGGGCAGCGGGAATCCCGAACCGGAGCCGAACCGTCGCGGGTGTTCCACGATCCATTCGGTGCCTGGTATTTTTCACCAGCAACCGTCCGCATGATCAGGTTGCACCCCGAGGTGAAGGCAAATTGCTCGACCGTCGAGTTGGTTTCCTGAGCCTTGCGGGTATAGGCTGCCTTGCGCTTGATGTTGATGTCATCGACCAGCTGCTTGATCGCCGGTGACGGTGACGCGACAAAGCCAAGATAGCCGTCCGGCTTCTCGCCGATCAGTCCCGCCGACCGCGCCGCTTCATAGGCCGGATCGCGCTGCGCCATAGCCGGCACCGCAACAACGGCAGTCAAAATCAGCCCGCCAATTATCGCGAGCCCCTTGTTCTTCTTTGCATGGTCAAACATCAGAAAATATCCGCTTCCTCGTTGATCAGGTCCTTCGCATCGCCATCCAGGCGATACACCACTTCCTGCTTGATATTGATATTGAGATTGATGACTATCGGCTTGTCCGGCGCACTTACCTGTACGCAGGCGGAAAGCCCGGTCAATAAACCCAAAATCAGGCCGGTGGTGGTCAAGCTCCTCATATTGCGGCGAATCGCATCATATGGACGATCCGTCAATTGCCTTCTCCGATACATTATCATCGCTTTCCCCCGGCTGAATGGATCATTCATCATCTTCCAGTGCCTTGGCGGCATCCTTGGCCCGCGCTTCCTGCGCCCGCAACAGCGCAGGCAGATTCTGGCCGACCAGCAATTCCGGCTCATAATAGGATTTGGCGCTGCTCATCAACTGCATAAACGGTGCCTGGATGCGGACATTAAACTGGATTGGGATCCGCGCCAGCTGCCTGGTAATGAAGTTGCGGCTGGCGTCGTCGCCCTGCTGCAATCCGTCGAATTTCACCTCGGTGATGATCTCGCCGGCAATATCGCCGTCCATCCCGATCGTCAGATTGCGATATTTGATCGACTTTAGGGCGTTGAACGCGAAATTGGCCATTGTGCCCATATCCTCGTAACTCAGCTCTCCGACATAGGCGAGCGAGCCGCCGCCTTCGCGCGCCACCAGATAGCCACCGACTATCCGGCCACCATCCTGATCGAAGACCATCGGCAACTTGCCATCGAAAATTCCGGACGCGGTCATGTTTTCGAAATCGAACTGGGTCAGGAACTGCGCTGCATCCACGCCTTCGACCGTGAACTGCAGACGTCTTTCCGCATCTTCGCTGAGATCCAATATGGTCGGCTCGAGATACAGCTTGCCGCCGGCGAACGGCCATTCACCGCCTTCGACCTGAAGCTTGAAGTCGGGCAGCAACCGGTAGCGTACTGCTCCGTTGAACACGGCGACGCCCGGATTGACTTCGGACAGCGTCACCACCTGCCCCGGCCCCGTCTCCAGCGCCAGCAGATCGGAAAACTGGATTTTGCCGGCCAGACCGGTCACCGGACCAAAGGCAGCCGCCAGATTGAGGCCGTTGGTCGCAAAGGTGCCGCTGCTCTGAATGCCGTTATCGGACGAATCCCAGTCTATCCGGCCCGAACCCGAAATCTCCCCGTCCACATTGGCGACAACCCCCAGAGTCAGCGGTGTCAGCAGTTCCGGCTGGAACCGTTCGGTGAACCTCAATGACGGCACCTCGATCAGCGCCCTTCCCGTGCTGCTGCCCAGCGTATGAAGGATATCGACCGTCGCTACCGCGGTCTGCGTCTCCGGCTCGCGCAGCCGACCAGTCGCGGCAATGTCCGTACCGTCAAAGCGGAGCTGGACATCATTGCTCACCATCGGCCGGAATCGCTCTACTGGTCGCTCGTCGCGGACCAGCAGGCTGGCATCGGCCAGAAACTCACCATTTTCATAGCGCCAGTCGCCTTCGATCTTTTCCATCAGCAGCGGCACGTTAGCGACCTGGCCGGCGCCACCCTCGATGCGACCGGTTATCGTCCTCCCGAACCCGGCGCTCAGAACGGCCATGTCGAGCTTCGTCATGCTGCCTGGCGTGCCCATCCGGATTCCGACATTCTGGGCCGTCAGACCCTTCGCCCGGGAATAGCCCAGCGCTCCGCTGGAAATGGCGAGCGGTGTGCTGCCGACCTTGCCGTTCAGCGTCAGCGACGGCGCATTCGCAGCGACATTTACGTTCGCGCCGCTTCCCGAGACGATCGCGTTGCCCTGCGGGCAGAGCCGGGCGCTGGTCGGCCCGGCACTCAGCGATGCCGTGCGCAGGCTGGCAAATTTCAGATCGATACACTGGCGGAAGAGCGCAAAATCACCCTTCCGTCCAATATAACCGCTGACCGGCACCTGCAGCCCGGTGATCTGCCCGTCACCCAGGGGGCCCGTCAGAATGATCCGCCCGTCGATATTGGTGCCGCCCTCCCGCGTCGGCGAGAAAGCGAGCGCCGGGATTTTCAGCTGCGCCGATTCGGCCTGGTAATTGGCCATTTCCAGTCGTCCGGAAAAACCGCGCGACAGGCTGCCGTCATCAAGCTGCATGGTGGCGCTGGGAAAGCCACCGCCCGCCAGCCTGATATTGCCATCGGCCAGCATCCGGATATTCCTGTCGGTAAAAGCAAGCAACAGGGGATCGCTCAGGCTTATCGTCGCACCGGACTGCGAACGGGCACCCAGTGCGTTGAGCGATAGCGTTGTCCGGTCCGTTCCCTTGGCAAATTTGATATCGCTGGAAATATCGAATCCGCTTCCGGCCTGCCGCAGCGCATTTGCGAATCTCTGCGCGAGCGGGCCGACCGGCGTACCGGCCACCGAAGCCGACAGGCGACTAGCCTCCCGCAGCAGATTTTCATTGGCGCGAGCACCGCGAATTTCCGGCAGCCCGGCGAAGCTCCCGGTCATTGCCGCCCCGCCATAGCCGAGCGTGAATGGCCCCTTGATCCGCGACCGTTCAGCGCTTCCATAAGGCGAGCGCAATCCGCTTGCGGTCAGGTCGATGTCGCCGCGGCTCTGTTTCAGATCACCGGTCAGGTCGAGCGTAGCCTTGACGGTCTGGCTAGCATAGTCAGCGTAGCGAAACGGTCCGCCGTCCACACCGACATTGCCCGACCAGCTCGCCAGGTCGACGCCCAGATCCATCGATACTTGTGCCGCCACATCGTCGGCCGCGAGTTGAAGATCGCTGCATGCGACAGACCGCAACCGCAGAGGTCCCTCGAGATGTGGCTTCTTGTTTCTAATCGCGACGGCGCCAAAAAAGCTCGGCTTGTGCAGAACGCAATCGCCGGCTTTCAGATTCCGGCTGATCGCTGCGATATTTCCGCTGAATCCATCGTGCAATTCACCGGCCCCGCTGAGCGAAAGACCGATCGCGCCATAGTCGCTGTCGATCCGCAGCTTCGCGTCGGACAGCCCCAGCCAGAGGTCCGGCAGCGCCAGCGGGCTGTCATCCTCCGGATCGGAAAACTTGTCGAGTTCGCCGAAACTGAGCTTGCCGTCTTGCAGCCGCCCAAACAGCCTGACCCCGCTTGCCCGCACCCAGTTGATACCGACGCCGCCCAGACTGAGGCTGTTTCCGACCTCAACCCGGTCCGCAGTCAGGTCCGGACGATCCGGATCGCCGATCACAAGATTGCGGATGATCTGCTGACGCAGCCCGATATCTTCAATCTCGTAGCTGGCGGTGACATCCATTTTTTCGAGTTCGGACCGGATGACATTGTCCGCCAGCGTCGTCCGGCTGACCCACAGGGCAATCAGCCCGAGAAGGACAACGACCAGCACAACCCCGCCAATCAGTCGAGACCGGAATTGGCGACCGACGGGATCAGTGGCGATTTCTTCTTCCATTGCAGCTGAAATGCAGAAGTCTGCCCTAGGTTGCAATCGACAAGTGTCGGATTGTGCTACTTTTCACCCGGCCTCCTCGTTATTGGACATTTCCGGTCTAATTTGCCGATATCGCCACTGTTCCTTATTTGTTCTGATAACAAGCTGGCAATGGCCAAAGACCGTGACACTCAATCCGCCCAATCAGCGCGAAGCAGCGGTCATCGCGCCCGGCTGCGACAGCGGATATTAGCGGGCCAGGGCAGCAGCCTGCACGACCATGAACTGGTCGAATATCTGCTCGCGCTGGCCATTCCGCGCCGCGACACCAAGCCTCTCGCCAGGCAGTTGATAGAGGAGTTCGGCGGCTTTTCTCGGCTACTCGCTTCGGACCCCGACGCCCTGAGCAATTTCCCCGGCATGGGCGAAACCAGCACGGCCGCGCTCAAGATCGTCCAGATCGCGGCTCTGCGCCTCCTCTCCGAACCGGTGCGGACACAACCGGTCCTTGGAAGCTGGCAGGCTCTGCTCGACTATCTGCGCGCTGATATGGCGCATCTCGCCCACGAGCGGGTCCGGGTCTTGCATCTCGACAGCAAAAACCGGCTAATCCGGGATGAACTGGTCAGCGAAGGATCGGTCGACCAGGCGGCCATCTACACCCGCGAAGTGATCAAGCGCGCTCTGGCTCTGGGAACAGCGGCCATCATCCTGGTGCACAACCATCCCAGCGGCGACAGCACGCCCAGCCGACAGGATATTGCCATTACCCAAGATATCTGCGCCGCCGGGCGCACATTGGGCATCACCGTGCATGACCATGTCATCATCGGCCGCGACGGCCACACATCGTTCCGGTCCAGGGGTTTGATCTAGGCCCCGCTGTCCTTGCCTGTGATCAGACGAATGCCGGACTGCAGGGTGAAGTAGGACCATATCCAGTTAATCAGCACTGAAATACGGTTGCGCGTTCCTGAAAGGAAGCCGACATGCACAGCGCCCCACAACCACCAGGCGGCGGCGCCGTGAAGCTTGACAAGGCTGAAGTCGGCGACAGCGCTTTTGCGACCGATAGTAGCCAGGCTCCCCTGATGCTTGTAAGCAAACGGCCTGTCACCTCCATTGCCCAGCAACTGCTTTTCTATCGTCTTGGCGACATAGGCGCCAGCCTGTTTTGCCGCCGGGGCCAGGCCCGGGACGGGCTTGCCACCCCAGCCATTGCTGTGGGCGGTATCACCTATGGCAAAAATCTCCGAATGGCCGGCAATCCGGAGATTTTCATCCACGAGGACCCGACCCGCCCGATCCGTTTCCGCATTGAGCCAGCGGCCAGCAGGCGAAGCGACCACGCCTGCCGCCCATAAAACCGTTTCGGTTTCGATCCGATTCTCCCGTCCGATCTCGACATGATCGGCGCTGATATTGGTAACCCGCGAATTCAAACGAAGGTCAACACCCAGGCTTTTCAGCGATTGCGCCGCATGTGCTGATGATTTCTCGTCAAAGGCCGGCAGAACCCGGTCGCCCGACTGCACCAATATGATCCGCGCCTGCGCCGGATCGATTCGACTGAATTCATCCTTCAGTCCATGACGGGCCAGTTCGGCGATGGCACCCGCCAGCTCGACACCGGTCGGACCGGCCCCGACTATGACAAAGGTCAGCAATCTTTGGATGCGCTCGGGATCGTTCGACGATTCCGCTTTTTCAAAAGCCCTTAAAACATGTGCACGAACCGATACGCCATCTTCAATGGTTTTGAGACCCGGCGCAAACGGCGCCCATTCATCCTTGCCGAAATAGCTGTGTGAAGCCCCGGTGGCCAGCACCAGATGGTCATAGCCGATGCTGTTCTGACCGAAACTCACAGTCTTCGCGCCGCTATCTACGCCGCTGACTTCGCCCAGCACCACCCGGACATTGCCATCCTGGCGGAACAATCCGCGGATCGGCGTCGCAACATCGGCGGGAGACAGGGCTGCGGTCGCGATTTGATAGAGCAACGGCTGGAACAGATGATAATTGTGCCGGTCGATCAGGGTGATCCGGACCGGCAGATTCTTGAGCTTGCTGACGCAAGCAAGCCCGCCAAAGCCTGCGCCAACCACGACCACATGCGGCCAATGGTCCGGCACATCCGCATATTTGCGATCGAACAGGATGTTGGATTCCAGCCAGCGCGAGATCAGCTGATCGCCTGACAGATATCCCGCACCGAAGATGATCAGCAAACCAAAGCATAGCGTCGGATAGAGCGACAGATCGGGGTGCAGTCCCATGACCGCCAATGTGCTAAGAGACCCGATCAGGAGCAATCCGGTGATTGGCACAAAGAATCCGGCGAGCAGTGCAGCTGCCAAACATATCCCGGCTGTCGGGTCGAGACCGGAAAAACTGCCGAGCGGCAACACCAGGCTGGCATCAGCAAAATCGACCATCCCGGCCACCCCCAGCAAAGTAATCGCCACCCAGACTCGCAGTAGCAGCAACCACAACGGCGCTGCCTTTTGGGTAAGCCATTGAAAAATGTTAACGAGCGGCTGCGCAAGCGGCAAAGCACTGCCACCCAAACCCGCCGCGACAGCGCGATCAAAGGAAAAGGCCCCTGCCCCGCTCACCAGATACCAACCAAGTATCGCGATCAGCCAGAGGTTGAGATCAACGGCTACATACTCGATCTGGCTGACCGCGAGCAATATCAGGATTGCAAATGCCGCACCGCGCGTAAACAGGCCAAATAGCAACAATATCGGCGCAATCACTTCGATCAGCACGCCGACTACCGCGGCCGTTTCCGGTGCCATCCAGCTGACCGGATATTCAAACCGAGCGAGGCTGATCGCCGTGTCCCAGTCGCCCAGTTTGACGATGCCGGACCGGAATATCGCCTGTGCCGCAAGCAACCGCACCAGCAAATCGAAAAATGGGCTGACCAGAACGACGACCGACCGATAGGTCTTCACCCATATCCGCACGGTGATGCGGACAAAGGGTGAGAAACGCTCTTCCTGCAAGATTGCTTTGGTCGTCATAAGAACCCCTCTCCTCGGACGGGTTCGCTATGGTCGGCGTCAGGTTACACCAAAGCTCAATAAAGGAACATCGGCATGTCCTCGACCTGGATCAGGCTGGCGCGATACTGGTTGGCATCATAAAGCCCCGATACATTGACCCCTTTGGTCGCCTCCAGCAAGGTACCGATTGGAACCGCGCTGTAATTGCCGTCAGCCAGGCAGACCATATTGGCCATGCGGTCCTGCTCGATCAGCTGCACCGCCAGCGCGCCAAAGGCAAAACCGACCATCCGGTCCATCGCGTCCGGCTCCCCGGCGCGCATCAGATAGGCAAGCTCCTGCACGATGGTCCGCTGGTCGCTGCGCGCCTCGATTTCCCGCGCCAGCTGCGTCCCGATATTCAGGCCATCCCGGTTGGTGTTCGACTTGTTGATTTCATCAACAAAGTCGGTCGCCCCGGACAGCTTGGCTCCCTCCGACACTAGGCAGACCGCATAGGATTCAGGATTGGCCTTCTTGTCTTCGAGCAGCAATGGCAACAGCACATCCATATCGGCCGGCACTTCCGCAATCACCGTCCGGTCGGCCTGCGACAGGAAACCCGACAGCAGCGCGGTTTCGCCCGATCGCCGTCCGAACAATTCGATCACCGCGATCCGCTCATGGCTCGCGGCAGTGGTCCTGAGCGCGTTGATCGCCTGCACCGAGCGGGTGACGGCGGTCGAGAAACCGATGCAATAATCGGTGCCATGGACATCATTGTCCATCGTCTTGGGAATCGAAATCACGTTGCGCCCCAGACTCGACAGATAGGCCGAAAAACGCAGCGTGCCATCGCCGCCCAAGGTGATAATCGCATCGACCTCGAGCGCATCGAGGACGTCCAGCACCTTTTGCGTCTGGTCGCCCTGCTTCGTCGTGCGCGGATCGCAACGCGAGCTGTGCAAGATCGTGCCGCCCTGCCGGTCAATGCCTCTCACCCGGTTCTGGTCAAGCATCATGACGCTGTTTTCCGATGCCCAGGGATCGGCAGGGTCAATTTCCAAAACCCCTTCCCAGCCGCGCCGCAGACCGACGACATCCCATCCGCGCTGCCAGGCCGATGTCGCGATCGACTGGATGCAGGGATTGAGGCCCGGAACATCGCCGCCGCCGGTGAGTATAGCCAGACGCATTTTATTCTCCCTGTTCCCGCCGCTGCATTGCCGACTCATTTCGTAGGTGCTAGCGGGACCGCAAATCAAGGCACATCAATGCCGCAATCGCACTCTTTGTCCAAGGACCAATCATGATTCCACGCTATTCCCGCCCCGAAATGACCGCCATCTGGGAGCCCGAATCGAAATTCCAGATCTGGTTCGAAATCGAGGCGCACGCCACCGATGCGCTGGCCGAACTCGGTGTGGTGCCAAAAGAAGCGGCAGAGGCGATCTGGGCCAAGGGCAAATTCGATGTCGCCCGGATCGACGAGATCGAACGCGAAGTGAAGCATGACGTGATTGCCTTCCTGACCAATGTTGCGGAAAATGTCGGCGAGGAAGCCCGTTTCATGCACCAGGGCATGACTTCCAGCGATGTGCTCGACACCTGCCTCGCGGTGCAGCTGGCGCGCGCGTCCGATATCTTGCTCGCCGATATCGACGCCCTGCTCGCAGCGATCAAGACGCGTGCCTATGAGCACAAGTTCACCCCGACCATCGGCCGCAGCCACGGCATCCACGGCGAG
>CAWUKF010000031.1:0-14482 GCA_963922745.1 uncultured Sphingomonadales bacterium | reverse complement strand
CCGAACAGCCTGCTGATCTTCGACGTGACCCTGCTGGACTTCATCTCCCAGGCGCAGATGGAAGAATTGCGGCAGCAGATGCAGGCCCAGGGCATGCCCGGCGGCCCACCGCCCGCTCCCGGTCAATAAAGAAATCATCCGCAAGCCATGAACCACAGCTGGTGAGTGATATCGGGCCACACAAGTCCAGTGGGAGGCCGCGGCTACCGATTGGCCTCTTTGCGCTGGGACTGGTGCTTGGCATTGTCCTCATGCTGTTGCTGGCCGCCGCGATCCCGGACAAAACCAGCCCTGCCGAATTCGCCCGATCAGGATGGGAACGCCTGTTCCCGCCACCGAGTAATGCCGAGTTTCTGGCGGAGAATGGCAAGCAGACTGGCGTCAAGCAGACCACCTCCGGCCTGCAGTACAAGGTGCTCAAGCCCGGCAAGGGGCCTTCGCCTACAGCCACAGACACCGCTCTGGTCAAATATGAGGGCCGGCTGCGCGACGGCACGGTTTTCGACGCCAATGAACAGACACCGATGCCGGTTGGCGCGGTCATTCCCGGTTTTTCCGAAGCGCTGCAGCTGATGCAGAAGGGCGGTGAATATCGCATCTGGATCCCGTCCGACCTGGCCTATGGCAAGACATCCCCGGGCGAACAGATACCGCCGGACAGCCTGCTGATCTTCGATGTGACCCTGATGGATTTCATCTCGCAGGCGCAGATGGAAGAATTGCGCCAGCAGATGCAGACGCAGGGCATGCCCGGCGCTGCGCCACCCGCTCCCTAGTCCAAATCAGCTATGATGCGTTCAGGCGCGTTCAGCCTGCGCGACGGCGTCCGATGCGCGCAGCGCCGACAAGATCCGCATAAGATGATGGACGTTGTGCACCTCGAGATCGACGTCGAACGTGTGAAACGGACCGTCGCGGTGAGACAGGCGCAGATTCAGGATATTGGCATTGTGAAAGCCGAACACGCCGGCCATTTCGGCCAGCGTCCCCGGCTTGTTGTGCAGAACGACGCATAGCCGGGCGGGGGCACCGTCGCTTTCATTGCCCCAGCTGAGATCGACCCAGTCCGCATCGACGCCGTCGGCGAGGCTCGGGCAATCGATCGTGTGGACTTCAACATTTTCGCCGCTGCGCCGCAGGCCGACAATGCGGTCTCCGGGTACCGGATGGCAGCAGTCGGCAAGATTGAAGGCGACGCCCGGAGTCAGGCCCTTGATCGAAATGGCCCGATCCTGTTCGGGCCACTGCCGTTCGTCGTCATTGTCGTGGACGCTGCCGGGAATGATCGCCTCCATCACCTCGCGGTCGCTGAGCTGGCGCGTGCCGATGGCCATCATCAGGTCATCCGGATCCTTCATGTCGAGGCGTTTGAGCGCGGCCTTCATTGCGCGCTTGCCAATCTTTCCGGGCAGCCGCTCGATGATTTCTTCATAGAGTTCGGTGCCAATGGCGATCATCTCGTCGCGTTCCTTGAACCGGACATTGCGGCGGATGGCGGCGCGCGCCTTGCCGGTGATGACGAAGGACAGCCAGCCTGGCTGGGGTTCCTGGCCCTTGGATTTCAGGATTTCGACGACATCGCCGTTTTGCAGCTGGGTGCGCAGCGGCACATGGCGGCCATTGACCTTGGCACCGACCGCCTCGTTGCCGAGATCGGTGTGCACGGCATAGGCGAAATCCACCGTGGTCGAACCGCGCGGCATTTGCAGCAGGGTACCCTTGGGCGTGAAAGCGAAAATCCGGTCCTGGTACATCGCCAGCTTGGTGTGCTCGAGCAGTTCCTCGGCATCCTCGGCCTGATCGAGAATCTCGATCAGGTCACGAATCCAGCCGGCCTGGCCGTCGGGGCGGTTACCCTGCTTGTAGGCCCAGTGGGCGGCAAGGCCGAATTCATTGTCCTCATGCATGCGCTGCGAGCGGATCTGGATCTCCACCCGCATATTGGTGCCGTGCATGATCGTGGTGTGGATGGAACTATAGCCGTTGCGCTTGGGCGTCGAGATATAGTCCTTGAAGCGGCCGGGGACCATTTTCCATTTCTTGTGCAGGATGCCGAGCGCCCGGTAGCACTCGGCGCTGTTGTCGGTAACCACCCGGAAGGCCATGATATCGGTTAGCTGTTCGAAGCTGACATGCCGTTCCTGCATCTTGCGCCAGATCGAATAGGGATGTTTCTCGCGACCGCTGACCTCCGCCGCCAGGCCGCCGCTTTCCAGCGCCTTGGTGATCGACTGCGAGATCTTGTCGACCTGGCCCTCGTCTCCTTCCTTGATGGCTTGCAGCCGCTTTGTGATCGTGTCGTAGGCTTCCGGCTCCATATGCTGGAAGGCCAGCAGCTGCATCTCACGCATATATTCATACATGCCGACCCGCTCGGCAAGCGGGGCATAGATATCCATCGTCTCATGCGCGATTCTCAGCCGCTTTTCCTCGCTCTTGATGAAATGCAGCGTCCGCATATTGTGCAACCGATCGGCAAGCTTGACCAGCAGCACCCGGATATCATCGGACATGGCGAGCAGGAATTTGCGCAGATTCTCGGCGGCTCTCTCGTTGTCGGTCTGCGCCTCGATTGTCGAAAGCTTGGTTACGCCGTCGACCAGGCGGGCGATTTCCTCGCCAAATAATTTGCTGATTTCTTCGGTCGTGGTCAGCGTGTCCTCGACCGTGTCGTGGAGCAGCGCGGTGACAATGGTCTCCTGATCCAGCTTGAGGTCGGTCATCAGGCCGGCAACCTCGATCGGATGGCTGAAATAGGGATCGCCGCTGGCCCGTTTCTGGCTGCCATGCCGCTGTACGGAAAACACATAGGCGCGGTTGATCAGATCTTCATCTGCATCGGGATCATAGGATCGGACCCGTTCCACCAGTTCATATTGCCTGAGCATGCTATGAAGATGGTGCGCTTTCCGGGCCGGGGCAACTAAAAAGAGCGCCGAAGCTGGCTCTTATTTTCCGCACTGCGGAAAAGGAACGTCGCTTCGGCGCTATGGCTGACCGGCTGACCATAATCTGGTCGTTGGGAGCGAGAAGCCGGTCAGACGGGGATTTTCAGATCAGTCGTTGCACTTCGCCAGGGCTTCGGCGTCAAAGGCTTCGCCCTTGTAGGAAAAGCTGGAGACGGGACCGAATTCATCGACGATCTTGGCGCAGATGGTCCGCGGAGCGGAGCTGCTCTGTCCTCCGATGCACTCGGTGCCGGCGCAGCGGATGACGGTATCCTTGATGATTTCCTGGGCGGCCTCGACCGGGGCTTGCAGTTCCGCCGTGTAGGCTATGGCCGTGGTACGGGCCTGTGCGGTGGTCGCGGTGAACAGGGTGAGCGAGGTCAACGCGGCAACGGAGAAGAGTATAGCAGCGCGTAGTGGGCTTTGGGAGAGAAGCATGATTATGTCCTTTCTTTTATCTGTGTGCCGGCATCTTGCGATGTCCGGCGGGGAGAAATTTCTGGTTGCAATGTAGGTTGCGAATCAATACTTATATCGATAGGTTTTAAGTTGCAACTAAAAACTTATATTTTTTTCGCATGTGCCCACAAACTGGTTTAGGAATGGAGCATGGACAAAATCAGAGAAGATCTATCGAGTCTGAGCAGCGGTGAGTGCAGCCTGCCCGTTTCCCTGGAAGTGATCGGCGAGCGATGGTGCTTCATGATCCTGCGCGCTGCGCTAAACGGTGTCGGGCATTTCGAGGATTTTCTGTCGGAAATCGGTATTGCCCGGAATATTTTGGCCAACCGCCTGACCCGCATGGTGGAGGCGGGGATCATGACCCGCCGTCCCTGCGATCACGACAAGCGGAAGGTCGAATATCGGCTGACCGAAAAAGGGCAGGGCCTGCTGCCGACCATGATTGCGCTACGGCAATGGGGTGAAAAATGGGAAACCGGCGTGCCATCCAACCCGATTTTGTGCGATTCGCGAGATCGTCAGCCGATCCGGCGGATCAGCATGCGGGCGCATGACGACCGGATTCTCGAAATGGACGACCTGTGCTGGATCGACGAGGCGGAACTGCACCAGGATGCAGACGGCAGCAATCGCGACGATATGGTGGTCCGTCATCTCCGGAAGATCGGGGAGTCCTCGGCCGCCTGAAGAGACGGTCCGCGCGGCGCTATTCGGTTACATAGATGCTGTTCACGGGCCGTGCCATTACCCGGCGCACCATCGGTTCGAAAAATTCCAGCGGCGCGGTGTCATAATTGGCATCGAAAGCGGTCTGGTCATATTTCGCGCAAAATTCCGCACAATCCTCGAAATGCTCGTGCCCCCGGAACTGTTCGCGCATGTCGCGGTCCTGTCCGAGATAGTGGAAGAAATAATAGCCCTGGAAGATGCCGTGTTTCTCGGTAATCCAGTGGTTCTTGGCGCTGACAAAGGGTCGCAGGATCGCTGCGGCAATATCGGGATGATTATAGGTGCCGAGCGTGTCGCCGATATCATGCAGCAACGCCATGACGACATATTCCTCATCCCGGCCATCGCGGTGCGCGCGGGTTGCTGTCTGCAGGCTGTGCTGCATCCGGTCGATCGGAAAACCGCCGAAATCACCGTCGAGCAGTTTGAGATGATCCAGCACGCGGTCGGCAACCTTGCTGGCGAAGGGACCAAAATGGCCGCCGATGATCTGCCAGTCTTCCTGTGAACCTTCTTCCATTGACGGGAATTTTGCCCGGACTTCGTTGGGACCGCCCATGATATTCTCCTATGTTGTTACCGATCTCCAGCCACATTTTCGTCGCCATAAATGCTAACTGGATTGCATTTTGACCAAAAATAGCGCGTCGGTCGTCTTATTCGCTCAAATGATAGGCGATTCTTCCCCAAGCGGCAATGCCCCGCTATAGGTAGTGACATGGCCGTCATGGAAATCCGTCCCCAGCCGTTTTTTGGCAACAAGAACCGGGCCTTCTGGAACCTTCAATCTGCAGGCTGGGCCGGTGCGCTGATCCTGCGCGCGATCGGCGGTATCTCTAACGGCCTGCCGCTGAGCTTCCTGGTGCCGGTGATCATTTCGACCATTACCGGCTATTCGATCTCGCTGTTGCTGTCGGTGGTCTACAAGAATCTGATCCATCGCCGCCCGATCGTGACCTGGAGCAGTACCGCCGCGATTCTGACGGTCGCGTCCGCGCTCTATGCCTTCATCGATGCCTGGGTTTTTCTGATCCAGAATCCGGCCACCGAAACGGCGTTCGGAACCCTGTTTCTCGGTTCGCTGTTTCTCGGCATCATGATGCTGGGAGCCTGGTCTGCGCTCTATTATGCGATAAACTTCTTCCTTCGGGTGGAGGAGCAGAATGACCAGCTGCTGCAGCTCGAGGCGCAGGCCACGCGCGCGCAGCTGGCGATGCTGCGCTACCAGCTCAATCCGCATTTCCTGTTCAACACCCTGAACAGCATTTCGACGCTGGTGCTGTTGCGCCAGACCGAACCGGCCAACGCGATGCTGTCGCGGCTGTCCTCGTTTCTGCGCCATACGCTGGTCAACGAGGTGCACAGCCGGGTAACCCTCGCCCAGGAGGTTGAGACCCTGCATCTTTATCTCGACATCGAAAAAATGCGTTTCGAGGACCGGCTGCGGTCCCATTTTGATATCGATCCGGCGGTGCGCGATGCCTTGCTCCCATCCCTGTTGCTTCAGCCGCTGGTCGAGAATGCGATCAAATATGCCGTCACGCCGCAGGAAGAGGGGGCCGATATCTCCGTCGCCGCCTCGCTTGACGGCGACAAGCTCCGGATCACCGTATCGGATACAGGACCCGGCAAAATTGGCTCGACAACCAGAAAATCCGAGTCGACCGGTGTCGGCCTGGGAAATATTCAGGAGCGATTAAACCAAGCCTATGGAGAAGGCGCGCTATTCGAAACGCGTTCGTCTCCGGGCGAAGGTTTTTCGGTCATAATTGCCCTGCCATTTGAAACAAGGGAGCAGATCGAGCGAGAAGCGGCGGATCATTCCGCAACGGACGAACAGGTAAGAAACGAGACTATTTTTGGGGAGCATGCATCCAGTGAGGAGCATCTGCGGGAGCCGGCAGTTGCACCGGTGATGGCCTCAGTTCAGCACAAGGATTTAAAAACATGACAATCAGAACAATTCTGGTCGATGACGAAAAGCTGGCTATCCAGGGTTTGCAGATCCGGCTGGAGAAATTTGACGATATCGAGGTGGTCGATACCTGCCGCAATGGCCGGGAAGCGATTCGCAAGATCAAGACGCTGAAGCCGGATCTGGTCTTTCTGGATATCCAGATGCCCGGATTCGACGGCTTTTCCGTGGTTCAGGGAATCATGGAAATCGAGCCGCCGCTGTTCATCTTCGTGACCGCCTATTCCGAGCATGCGGTGCGCGCCTTCGAAGCCGAGGCGATCGACTATCTGGTCAAACCGGTCGAGGAAGACCGGCTGGCCGATGCGATCGACCGGGTGCGCAAGCGGTTGCTGGAAAAGCGCGGTGGCGCCGAACTGGAAAAGCTGAAGAACGTACTCAGCGAAGTGGCACCGGACGCCATGGCCGATATCGAGGATTCGGAAGAGCCGGCGTCCGCCAATCGCTACGAGAAGCTGATCAACGTGAAGGACCGCGGCCAGATTTTCCGCGTCGACGTCGATACGATCGAGCGGATCGATGCCGCTGGCGACTATATGTGCATCTATACCGCCGACAACAGCCTGATCCTGCGCGAAACGATGAAGGATCTGGAAAAGCGTCTGGATCCGCGCAATTTCCAGCGAGTTCACCGCTCCACCATCGTCAACCTGAGCCAGGTCCGGGAAGTGAAGCCGCATACCAACGGCGAATGTTTTCTGGTGCTGGGATCAGGCGCCCAGGTCAAGGTGAGCCGCAGCTACCGCGACGTGGTGGCTCGCTTCGTTCACTAGGGCTGGTCGCGCCGGCCCTGGAAAAAATCCAGCAACAGTTTTGCAGAACGCTCTCCCTCCATGCCGGCGTAGACCTCAGGTCTGTGGTGACAGGTGGGGGCGTCGAAGAAACGGACACCGCTGTCCACCGCACCGCCCTTGGGATCGTCGGCACCATAGTAGAGTCTGCCGATCCGGGCATGGGCGATGGCCCCGGCGCACATGGTGCAGGGCTCCAGTGTCACCCACAGGTCGCATTCGTCGAGCCGGTCGTTGCCGAGAACCAGCGTCGCCTGCCGAATCGCCACGATCTCCGCATGCGCGGTGGGATCCCGATCGATGCGGGTCCGGTTATGGCCGCGACCGATAATGCTGCCGTTCTTGACCACCACCGCTCCGACCGGTACCTCGCCGACGGTGATCGCTGCCTGCGCCAAGGCCAGCGCATCGCCCATGAAGGAAGTATATTTCGTCGTCGCCATGGCCATCGGTTAGCGCGGAACCGGCGGGAAGACCATAGGAGAGGCGGATCGTGCAAAATGCCCCGATATGCTTGACGCACGGCCCGATTGCGGTTAGGGGACCGCTCTTTCCCGCTGGGAATCATTCAACAACAAGAAATTGGACTTATACGATGTCGCGGATTTGCGAACTGACAGGTAAGACTCGGCTGGTAGGCAATAATGTGTCGCACGCCAAAAACCGGACCAAGAAGACGTTTTTGCCCAACCTGCAAAATGTGACTCTTCTGTCCGACGCACTCGGCAAGGGCGTGAAACTCCGGGTTTCGACGCACGGCCTGCGGTCGGTGGAACATGTTGGCGGCCTCGACAACTGGTTGCTGAAAACTTCCGACGACAAGCTGAGCCTGCGGGTGAAGCGCCTCAAGAAGGAAATCGCCAAGAAGCAGGTTGCTTCCGCCTAAGCGATCATTCCGATTCGAGTGTTGAAAAGCCGGGGTTCGCTCCGGCTTTTTCGTTTTCGTCGTCGGCGCGGCCCTGTTTTAATGCAGGCTTGCCCCTGAGCAGCCGGAATTTCAGCAGCAGCGTTTCCTGCAGGGCGCTGAAATTGTCGTCCGAGGCGATCCAGATTATCGTCCCTTTCGCGTCCCGCGTGACGGCCAGTGCTTCCATATTGTCCACCTTGAGCGGCGGCTTGAGCGTCGCGATCGGCGAGGATGTCGCGACCTTGCCCGGCTGAAAATCGGCGAGTTGCGCAATGGATAAAATCGCGGAAACGCCTTCCAGCGGCGTAAAGCGCCGATGGAGCATCAGCGCCGAGTTGCCGTCCAGCAGGGCTGCATCGGTCAGCTTGTATCCGTCGGGAGGCCGATAGCCGAACGCCGCAGCCTTGCTGGCCGGGTCGGATGGATCGGCGTCGAACATCAATGCCTGGTAGCCGCCAAGCGAATATTCCGCCGATTCCGAAAAGACCAGGAACTGGCCGCCGGGTAGCTTGAGCATCGCCTCGGCACCGCCATTATCCGGCCAGCCCTGCATTGCCGCCGGGAAATTCGCCGCTTCCTTGCGGGACAGCGACGAACCGTAGCGCCAGATGCTGTGCTGATGCTCGTAGCCCACCCAGAACTGGCCGGTGTCGGGATCATGGAGAAAGGACTCGGCATCCCAGTTCTGCCGCGCAAATTCATTGGGCTTGGGTGGTCCGTCGGGTAGCGGTGCGATGAATGGGCGGATCGCCTGATTGCCGCGCTCGTCCAGCGTGAAGCCGACCAGCGTGCCGTCGTCGCTGAGCATCAGGAAACGGTTGTCGGGCAATGTCACCATCGACGATATGCCACCGACTTCGCCATTGTCGCTGGTGATGGCCCAGCCGCCGAGAAACAACAGTTGCCCGACTTTGCGACGGGCCGGATCTGCAGCGTCCAGTGCCAGCGGCTCGAGGGTGATATACTGGCTGTTATTTGCCGGCGGGGCAGGGCCGCGCACATAGGTGACCGGGACCAGAAAGAAGAACAGGGACAGGCAGGCAAGCAGTCGGCGCATAGCGGCGCGCATAGCCGATTCGGTCTGCCAAACATATTCTATTCTGGACGCTCGTGCGCCTCCTGCGCTAGACGCCGGGCAATCATTCAGGAAAGCGCGAACATGAAAAAAATCTATCCGAACGCGGCCGCCGCTCTCGAAGGCCTTTTATTCGATGACATGCATCTCTGCGTTGGCGGCTTCGGCCTTTGCGGAATTCCGGAACGGCTGATCGATGCGATTCAGGATCATGGCGTCAAGGGTCTCACGATTGCTTCCAACAATGCCGGAATCGACAATCAGGGTCTCGGCAAGCTGCTCCGCTCGAAACAGGTGAAGAAGATGATTTCTTCCTATGTCGGCGAGAACAAGGAATTCGAACGGCAATTCCTCTCGGGTGAACTGGACGTCGAATTCTGTCCGCAGGGAACGCTGGCCGAACGGTGCCGGGCCGGTGGTGCCGGCATTCCCGGCTTCTATACCCGGACCGGCGTCGGGACGCAGGTGGCCGAGGGCAAGGAGCACAAGGATTTCGACGGCGAAACCTATATCCTCGAGCGCGGCATTTTCGCCGACCTCTGCCTGATCAAGGGCTGGAAGGCGGACAAGGCGGGCAATCTCATGTTCCGCAAGACCGCCCGCAATTTCAATGCGCCGATGGCCACCGCCGGCAAGATCTGCGTCGCCGAGGTTGAGGAAATCGTCGAGGTAGGGGAACTGGACCCGGATTGCATCCACGTGCCCGGCATCTACGTCAAGCGGCTGATCGACGGCTCGCCCTATGACAAGCAGATCGAATTCCGCATGACCCGGGAGCGCGAAACGGCCTGATGAACCGGCTTCGCCTCTCCCTGCTGGCTCTGGCTGTGTTGCCGATGCTTTCGAGCTGTGTGGCCGCATTGATTCCGATTGCGGCCGTGGGGGCGCTGGGGAAGAATCAGATCGATCGTACCAAGGCAAAGCGCGCGCTGGTCGAATCGGGTGCCATCGATCTGGCCATGCCAGCCGGAACGGTCACGGTCGGCCCTGATTCCGGTGCAACCGGCGCAGTGCCCAGAACGGCAAAGAAATTCAAGGGCCAGGGTGGCGCGTCGGAGACCATGGAGGTCGGCCTGGGCAGTGATGCCGCCGACTATATCTCGCAACTGATGCAACGGAATCGTCCGAGCTCGTCCCCCTATGCCGAATTTGCAGCCTATGCGCTGGAACAGTCGGCGCGGCTCGCGGAAGGCGAGGGCGTACAGTCGGTTGTGCTGGTTCCGCGGGTCGACATTGTCAAACCGGAAACCGTCGCATGCGACGGCAAGCCGTTGGCGGTGGTGATTGATCTTGACGACAAGGCAGGCCGCGACTGGATGGCCGCAGACACCCTTTATCGGCAAAACGGGTTGATAGAAGTGCTGCTCAGTCTGCGCGCTGCCGAAATCAGCGTAATCTGGCTGTCCGACCAGCCTGTGGCGGCGTCCGCAACGGTTGCGGCCATTCTTGAAGATGCGGGTTTGTCGGAAGCTGCATCGGATGATTTTCTGTTTCTCGACCGTGGCGATGGCGACCGAAAACAGGTTCGGCGCTGGGATGCTGCGCGCACTTATTGCATCGTCGCGATGGCCGGCGACGACCGGTCGGATTTTGACGAGCTTTACAGCTATCTGCGGGATCCCGACGGTGCAGTCACGCTGGAAAACATGTTTGATAACGGATGGTTTTTGACACCGCCGCCGCTGGTCGAAGCAACCGAAGCAACGGTGTCGGAACAAAATGAAAAAGAAGGATGAATATGCCCTGGACTCGCGATGAAATGGCCGCACGGGCGGCACAGGAACTGCAAGATGGATATTATGTAAATCTCGGGATCGGCATTCCGACGCTGGTTGCCAATCATATTCCGCCAGGAGTGGAGGTCACGTTGCAGAGCGAGAACGGCATGCTCGGTATCGGACCGTTTCCCTACGAGGATGAAGTCGATCCCGACCTGATCAACGCCGGCAAGCAGACGATCAGCGAACTGCCGTCGTCCAGCTATTTCGGTTCCTCCGACAGCTTTGCGATGATTCGCGGCGGGCATATTGACCTGACCGTCCTCGGCGCGATGGAAATCGCGGAAAATGGCGATATCGCCAACTGGATGATACCCGGCAAGATGATCAAGGGCATGGGCGGGGCGATGGATCTGGTCGCCGGGGTCAAGAAGATCATCGTCGTGATGGATCATTGTGCGAAGGACGGAAGTCCAAAGTTCATTCCCGAATGCACATTGCCCCTGACCGGTACCAATGTCGTCGACATGATCATTACCGACCTCTGCGTTTTCCAGCGGCCCGACCACGACAGCCCGTTCCGGTTGGTCGAACTGGCACCGGGAGTCAGTGCCGAGGATGTCGCCGCCAAGACCACTGCCGCCTATGATGTAGCTCTGTAAGATAGCGAATGTGAAGAGACATCTGGCGCTGCTGTTTGGGCTTTGCAGCCTGTTGCTTGTTGGCTGGTATGGCTATCGGGTGCTGGTCCAGCAGAAGACCGGTTTTCCTGTAGCGCGGATTATTTTACCGAAAGCACAGGCGCACCTGCCGACCGAGCCGGGAGACTGGCACGGGAAGATTGATTATCGGCACCTTGACCAGCAGTTTGCGGCGCTGGCGGCCCGCCCGGAAATGGCCGGCCTGGCGGTTGCCATCGTCGAGGATGGCGAGCTGCGGTTTGTCTCGACCTACGGAGTGACGGACAAGCAAAGCGGCGAGCCGGTGACGCCCCAGACGGTGTTTCGCTGGGCGTCGGTTTCGAAAGGTGTGGCAGGCTCACTGGCGGCCAAATTGGCGGAGGAGGGCAAGATCAGCCTCGATGCGCCGTTGAGCAGATGGCGATCCTCGCTGCGTTTGCCCGGCGGAGCGGAAACGCAGCTGACCCTGGCCCAGCTCCTGTCGCATCGTACGGGCCTCACCAAAAATGCCTATGATTCGAAGCTTGAAGATGGCGAAGAGCCCGGCCTGCTGCGCATGCAACTCGCTGCGGCGCCGATGCAATGCGTGCCCGGCACCTGCCACAGCTACCAGAATATTGCCTTCGACGCGGCAAGCGAGATACTGGGTCAGGCAGCGGGCACATTATATTCAGATGCGGTGCAGAAGCGCCTGTTCAGACCGCTGGGCATGAAGAGCGCGCAATTTGGCATGACCGGCCTCACCGGAGCAAAAAGCTGGGCGCGACCGCATCGCGGCGACCAGGTGCGACCGCTATCCGAATCCTACTGGCGGGTCCCGGCCGCGGCCGGCGTCAGCAGCGATATTGTCGATATGTCGCGCTGGCTTCGCGCGCAGATGGGCGAGAACAAGGACGTGCTGTCGGACAATGCGCTGGCGCTGGCGCACGCGCCTCTGGTCAGTACCCGGCGGGTGTATAGCGGTGAACTGGCCCGTGCCCTTGGCGACGCTTCTTATGGTCTCGGCTGGCGCAGCTTCACTTATGCCGGACGGCATCTGGTCGGGCACAGCGGTGCGGTCGACGGCTATCGCTCGACGATGATATTCGATCCGGTCACGCGCACTGGCGTGGCGGCGATGTGGAATGACGGTTGGGGCCGGCCGTTCCGCCTGCCCTTTGCGGTGTTTGACAGCTATTATGGCGAGACCGGGCACGATTGGCTTGACCTGTCGGACCTGCCGGTGGTCCAACCCCCGGCTGCGGAGCCACTGTTGCCGAACTGAGCCTCCTCTCGCGCGGCGTCGACCGTCGAGAGCTAGGAGCGGCGCAGCGCCGCCTGTTCAAACAGGGCGCGGTCGAAGAGATCGTCATGGGTCATGTCAGGCCCTCTCGGCAAACAGGTCGCGGCTGGCCGCAACGGCACGGCGGGCCCAGGCCGTTGCAGCGGAAGCGGCGGGCAGGGCATAGGCCGGTACTTCGACATCGATATCCACATGCGGACCGAGCAGGGTGACAAGGTCGCGCAGGGGAAAGACGCCCTCGCCGGGGATCATCCGGTTCATCGCCTCTTCGATATAGTCCGCCGTGATCCGGAAGTCGGGGCCATCGCACAGCTGGGCATAGGCGATGATCGCCGGATCGAGGGCGGCGACCTGCGCCAGCGTGCCACCCGTGCGGAACAGATGCAGCGCGTCAATCGCGATCCCGAGATTGGGCTGATTCACCCGGCCATGCAGCGCGACGGCGCTGGTCAGGCTGTTGCAGCCGGCGGCAAAGCCGGTGAATTCAAGGCCCACATCAAGCCCGTTGTCGCGCGCGATGACGCACAGCTTTGCCAGCTGGTCCGCCGCCCGTTGATCGTCGCATTCATGAATATGGCTGACCAGCCGCTTCGCGCCCAGTTCGGCGGCAAGGGTGATGGCGGGCAGATATTCGGCGACATCACGGCCCGGCATGACCGGGAAATATTCGGCGTTGATGATCCGCATATCAAGGTCGCGTAGCAGACGCTTGAACGAGGAAGCCGCGTTCGGTTCCACCACCGGAAACATATGTCCCCCGTCTGCGTTGAGCGGAGTGGCGGTGAACAGGCAGACTCCGTCGAGACCCGCTTTGGCGGCAAAGCGCACCAGGCCTTCCGGTCCGCCTTCTGTCATCGTGATCTGGTGCAATGCCAGCTTGTGCATCGCTCGATAGTAGATGAATGCGGCCTCGATGCCACCGGATTTCCGCCGGTAGCGCTAGTCAATCTGCTAGGCTGTATCATATCCCAGCCTCTCTATGTATCGTGTGGAAAAAGCCGATCGCGGAATCGCGCACAGAGGATATTTGCATGACCGAAGACGATATTATTTCCATTGGCGACGTGGTCCGTTTCCAGGCGCAGGAGCAGCCGGACGCGGTGGTCTTCACCTTCGAAGACGACAAGATGACCTATGCCGCGCTCGATGCCGGCAGCAACCGGGCGGCGCAGGCGCTGGCGTCGAAGGGTGTGGGGAAGGGCGACCGGATCGCCTATATGGGCAAGAACAGCCATCTCTATTTCGAAATCCTGGTCGGCGCGGCCAAGCTCGGCGCGGTGATGGTGCCGGTCAACTGGCGGCTGGCGCCGCCCGAGGTCGCCTATATCCTGAACGACTGCCAGGCGAGGCTGCTCTTTGTCGGACCCGGTTTCGACGAACTGGCCGGCAAGATTCGCGATGACTTGGAGCATGTCGAGTTGATCCTGGGCAGCGAGAAAGCGGAAGGGGAGTTCCCTGGCTACCCTGCCTGGCGCGATGGCTTTGATCCTGTCGATCCGATGATCCCCTGCGCCGAGGATGACGACGCCCTGCAACTCTATACATCGGGCACGACCGGCCACCCCAAGGGCGCGATCATGACCAACGGCTCGATCTTCTCGTCGCGCAGCGCCGGAATCAGCGAAGAGGATCTGATGGACTGGCAGAAGCCGGTCCCCGGCGAGATCACCCTGCTCGCCATGCCCTGCTTCCATATCAGCGGCACCGGCACCGGGCTGGCGGTGATGTTCACCGGCGGCAGCGCGATCGTGCTGCCGGAATATGACCCGACCCAGGCGCTGGACCTGATCGCGCAATATAATATCTCGAAAATCTTCATGGTGCCGGCGGCGATCCAGATCCTGCTCAACCACCCGCGGGCCAAGGATGTCGATTTCTCCAATCTCAAATATATCACCTATGGCGCGTCGCCGAT
>CAWUKF010000030.1:0-15135 GCA_963922745.1 uncultured Sphingomonadales bacterium | reverse complement strand
ACCGGCGGCTATTCGGGCATCGGTCTGGAAACCACCCGGGCGCTGGCCCAGGCCGGTGCCACCGTGATCGTACCGGTCCGAGATCCGGGCAAGGCAGAGGAAAACCTCTCCTCGATCGAGGGTGACGTGTCCTCGGCGAAAATGGACCTCGCCGATCTCGATTCGGTCCGCGCTTTTGCTTCCTCTGTCTATGACAGTATCGACGCGCTCGACCTGCTGATCAACAATGCCGGGATCATGGCCTGCCCGCTAGCCCGGGTCGGGCCCGGCTGGGAAAGCCAGTTCGGAGTCAATCATATGGGCCATTTCGCCTTGACCCGGGCGCTGCTGCCCCTGCTCGAAAAAGCTGAAGCGCCGCGGGTGGTGGCGCTGTCTTCGATCGCGCACCGGAGGGGCGGAATATTGTGGGATGATATCCAGTTCGAAAACAGCGAATATCAGAAATGGATTGCCTATGCCCAGGCGAAGAGCGCCAACGCCCTTTTCGCCAATGCGCTCAGCAGGCGCATGCAGGATTTTGGCGGCCGCGCTTTCTCGGTTCATCCGGGGGGTATCTTCACGCCTCTGCAGCGGCATCTGCCAAAGGAAGAGCAGGTGGAAATGGGCTGGCTGAACCCGGACGGCACGATACCGCCCGCCGTGGCCGCAAACTTCAAGACGCCGTCGCAGGGCTGCACCACGACCCTGTGGGCCGCAACATCGCCGCTGCTGGATGATATGCCCGGCGTCTATTGCGAGGATTGCGATGTCGCGCAACTGGTCGCGGAAGACTCGCTGCCCTTCCAGCATTGTGCGCCGCATATTGCTGATGACGCGGATGCCGAGCGACTCTGGCAGATCAGCGAGACCCTGCTTGCGACGGCCTGATGCGGACGGATGGCCAAAAGGATGAGGAATATCCCGGGCTTTTGCAGCGCGACGAGAGCGGCTTCCTGCTGCGATGCGATGACGGGGCGCGTTATCGGCTCGAACTGCTGCGCGTACCGGTTGACGAAGTGGAAAAGCGGGTCGTGGTAACCGGCCGGACCAGGGGCGGAATCATCCTCGAGGCCGATGGAATCCGGCTGGCATGACCGTCCGGCTGGCCGCCCTCGACGATATCGGACCGCTGCACGCGCTGATCGAAAGTGCCTATCGCGGCGATAGTGCCAAGCGCGGCTGGACTCATGAAGCCGATCTTCTCGGCGGTCAACGGACCGATCCGGAAGCGCTGGCAGCGATCCTCGCCGATCCCGACCAGCGGATCCTGTTGGTCGAGCGCGATGGCCAATTGCAAGGCTGCGTCCAGCTGTCGCGTGTCGACGGGGCTACGGCCTATCTGGGCCTGCTAACCGTCGATCCGGCGATCCAGGCAAGCGGGCTGGGCAAAATACTGATGAGCCAGGGCGAAGCCTTTGTTCGCGAACAGTGGCAGTCGCAGGTGATGGAAATGACCGTGATAAAGCAGCGGAGCGAACTGATCGCCTATTACGAGCGGCGCGGCTATGTCCAGACCGGCGAATATCGTCCCTTCCCGCACGACGATTCCCGCTTCGGGCTGCCGAAAAGCGACCTGCTCGAATTTGCGGTGCTGCGCAAGCCGATCTAGGCGGCGCGACCTTCCAGCGCCTTCTGCCGGCGGCGTTGCACCGAGCTGCCAAGGCCGAGCGCCTCGCGATATTTGGCGACGGTGCGGCGAGCGATATCGAAGCCCTTGTCCTGAAGCAGCGTCACCAGCTTGTCGTCGGACAGGATTTTCTTCGGGTCCTCGTTGTCGATCAGGGACTTGATATGGCTCTTGACCGCTTCCGCCGACGCCGCCTCGCCACCGGTCGAGGACTGGATGCCGCTGGTGAAGAAATATTTGAGCTCGAATGTGCCGCGCGAACAGGTGAGATATTTGTTGGACGTGACCCGGCTGACCGTCGATTCGTGCATCTCGATCTTCTCGGCCACGTTCCTCAGCGTCAGCGGCCGCAGGTGGGCCACCCCCTTGCGGAAAAACTCTTCCTGCTGCTTGACGATCTCGGTCGCGACCTTGACAATCGTGCGCTGCCGCTGGTCAAGCGCCTTGACCAGCCAGTTCGCATCGGCGAGGCATTCGTTGAGCCATTCCTTCGACTGCTTGTCCTGCGCGCCGTCCTTCAGCTCGCTGTAATAGCTGCGGTTGACCAGTACCTTCGGCAGCGTCGCGCTGTTCACTTCGATGATCCACTTTCCCGACCGTTCCGCCACGAAAACATCGGGTACCACCGACTGCACCTCGCCACCGCCAATCTTGCAGCCCGGCTTCGGATCGTAGTTGCGCAGTTCCGCAATCATATCCATCAGGTCTTCATCGTCGACGCCGCAGATCCGCTTGAGTTGCGGCAGGGCGCCCTTGGCCAGCAGATCGAGATTGTCGATCAGCCGCGCCATCGCCGGATCATAGCGATCGGCATCCTTGGCTTGCAGCTCCAGACATTCTGCAAGATTCCTGGCACCGACACCAACCGGATCCAGCGTCTGGACCACCCCCAGAATCCGTTCGATATCAAACAGCGCGACATTGAGACGCTGGGCCAGTTCCAGCAAGTCCGCCTGCAAATAGCCGCATTCGTCGATCTGATCGATGATATGCTGCGCGACGAACAGGTCGGCGCCGGAAACAACTGCACCTGCCTGATCCATCAGGTGGTCCGTCAGCGTGGTCTCCGCAGCGAGCATATTCTCGAAATCCGGGGAGTCGCCAAGCGCACCGGATCCCGAACTTGCGCCATTGAGTCCCAGCTGACCATCGAGCGGCCCATCGCTGTCCGAGAGGCTGTTGTTGGTGAAGCTGTCGCTGTGCCCCTCCATGTCGAGCGCGGCTTCGGACTCGGCGGGACCGGCAGACAAGATTTCGTCGGTGCCTTGTGCAACCGCTTCGCTCGGTCCTTCCTCGCCGCCGGTGTCGCCACTTTCGGTCGAGAGTTCTCCGGTATCGAGCAGCGGGTTTTTTTCCACCTCGTCGGAAATGAAGGTTTCCAGTTCGAGATTGGACAGGGTCAGCAGCTTGATCGCCTGCTGCAGTTGCGGCGTCATCACCAGCGACTGGCTCTGTCGCAAATCGAGGCGAGGCGCGAGTGCCATTGCTACAAGGCAAACCCTTCGCCGAGATACAGGCGTCGGACATTGGCATCGGCGACCAGGTCCTCCGGGCTGCCTGCGAACAAGACCTGGCCGTCATAGATGATGCAGGCCCGGTCGACGATATCGAGCGTTTCGCGGACATTATGATCGGTGATCAGCACGCCGATACCCCGTTCCCGAAGCTGACAGACGAGGTCACGAATATCCGCGATCGACAGCGGATCAATGCCGGCAAAGGGTTCGTCCAGCAGCACGATCGACGGACTTGCCGCCAGCGCCCGGGCTATTTCGCAGCGCCGGCGCTCGCCACCGGACAGCGCCATGGCCGGGGAGCTGCGCAACTTTATCAGACCGAATTCATCGAGCAACCGGTCGAGCGTTTCGTCCCTCACACGGGCATCAGGTTCGACCATCTCCAGTACCGCCATGATATTCTGTTCGACGGTCATGCCGCGGAAAATGGATGTTTCCTGCGGCAGATAGCCGATGCCGAGAATCGCTCGACGATACATGGGAAGCGCCGTGATATCCTCACCATCGAGCATGATCCGCCCGGCGTCCGGCTTGACCAGACCCATGACGGAGTAGAAGCAGGTTGTTTTCCCGGCACCGTTGGGACCCAAAAGCCCGACGACTTCGCCGCGTCCGACGGACAGCGACACATCGGACAATACCGAACGCTTGTCGTAGCTTTTCGCAATGGAAACCACCGCCAGACCATGTTCCATGGCGTCGCTGGCCATGGCCGCGCCCGGATCAGCCATCGTCGGCCCGTCAGTAACGGCTGTATCGTTCATCATTCATCCTCAATTGCATGGACTGTGTTTCCATCGGGGAACAGCATGCCCCATCCCGATCCGGGTTGGCAAGCTTTGTGCATGGTAGTTCGAAAATGGACTGTTTTCACCGTAAATTAGGCTTCGGCTCAACGAAAGCCGCCCGTTCTTTCCATTTCACGACGAAGCTGCATAGTGTGATTACTGTTGGGGACTTCTATCTTTTCGTTGCGGCACGGTGAACGTTCCCGACACGCGCCCGCCGGAATCGGGACTGCCGACCGCAGAGCCGCCTGCCGATCGTCCGTCTATCGTCGAACGACCGGATGCGAGATCGATAACCAGCCGGCCACCGGCGAGGCGATTGGTTCCCTGGGTCAGCGTGACATTGCCGATCAAGGTGATCAGGCGACGATTGAGATCATATATGGCGACATTGCCGGAGGCCGTATCCCCCGCCTTGCGAATCGTCACCCCGCCGGAGGCATCTATCCGGTCAATCTCGACACCGCCGCTGTTGCGATAGGCGACAGTCATCCGGGCGGAATTGAGCACCAGTCCTGCCTGCTCAACGCGAACCGAGCCCGACAAAACGACGCGATCAGCCCGATCCTGAACCTCTATGCGACCGGCATTGAAATTGACCGGTGCATTGCTGTCATGGCTGCCAAAAACCTGAGCCGGCGCCGGCCCGGTCGGGAGCAACAAAGAGCCAGCCAGAAGCGCGGTACCGGCGGCAAGAAAAAGATATGGGTGCAATTTCATCTAGCGTCTTCTTAGTCCATTTTGCTCAATCCGCAATCGCGCATTGCCATCAAGGCTGACCGTGCGTCCAGCCAAATCGGCTTCAAGCCGGTCCGCCCCGAATGTTCCGATATTGGTCCTTCCCTCGACCGCTCCGTCGCTGCGCAATGTCCGCTTCTTGAGATCGACGGTGACGTTGTTCGTGGAAAGCCGGTACCCGTTTGCAGCCTCGACCTGAACGGGGCCTGGCACCAACACATTTTCCTGATCCATGTCATAGCGTCCCGCACTCGCCCGGATCTGGGCAGGGCCCTCTTTCAGCAATATGCGGGCCGACAGGTCGTTCAGCTCGACAACCGGCTCGCTCGAGCTTTTCTGCACGGCCGAACCTGCTTTCAGCGAAAACGGCCGCCCTTCGCTATCCTCGCCTCGATAGAGCGCCTCGGTAACGCGCATCCGCTCCTTCGCTACGTCCACACTATTCTTGTCGAGAACGAAGCTCAGCTCGCCCCGCATGGTAAATGGAGCCAGCGCCAGCATCGCCGCCAATATGCCTACCGCCACGGGCAGGATCAGTCGCAACAATCTGACATTGCGATCATGCGCGCCGTTAGGAGCGGCAAATTCCTGGCGCTTGGTCCGGATAATTTTCGCAGCCGTCGACATCGCTAGACCGCCATTCCGCCAAGACCGTCCGGAAGACCCGTATCTCTATGCATGGGCGAAAATATCCGTTTCTGGCCAGCCGGCCAGATCCAGCCGGGCGCGATCAGGCAAAAAGTCGAAGCAGGCCTGGGCCAGGGCGGTTCTGCCCTCCCGTTCCAGGCGGATTTCAAGCTCGTCCTTCAGCCGGTGCAGAAAGCGGACATCCGATGCGGCATATTCACGCTGCGCCTCGCTGAGCACCGGATTGCCCCAATCGCTGGATTGCTGCTGCTTTGAAATATCCTGGCCGAGAAGTTCGCGGACCAGTTCCTTCAGACCATGGCGGTCGGTATAGGTGCGGATCAGTCGGGACGCGATCTTGGTGCAGAAAACCGGTTCGGCCATCACGCCCATATAGTGGTCGATGGCGGCAAGATCAAAACGCGCAAAATGATAGAGCTTGAGACGATTCCGGTCGGCAAGGATAGCCCGGAGATTGGGCGCGGCATAGTCGCTATCCGGTCCAAAGCGGACAAGATGTTCGTCGCCACCGCCATCCGATATCTGCAACAGGCACAACCGATCCCGATGCGTCTGCAGCCCCATGGTTTCGGTATCCACGGCCACGGCACCACCCGCCAGCACATCTGCAGGGATATCTTCCTCGTGAAAAAAAACTGCCATAGCTATTTGCCTGTCTGTTAGATCGGTGGGCCAAGTTCACGTTCGCAACCGTTGTATCGACGGGATATCTCCGTTGACGGCAGGTTCGTGACCTTGACCAGAACTCCGGCTGCGAAAATTGACAGCAGCACATCATTGGATATGCTATGTGCCGCAGGCTGCCACAAACAGCAAGTTTAGTTTGAGCATCTTCTCGCATCGCGGGAGAGCGCAACGGAGGAAGGGGATCCCATGGCTGACAAAACCACCGATCCGGCAACGCCCGGCTTCGATCTCAACAAGGCGACTATTGTTTCGCTTCTCTACTTGGCCGGATTTGTCGTCGGCATCACCGCTCTGGTGGGTTTCATTCTCGCCCTGGTCTGGAAAGATGAGGTGGCGGGAACCTGGGAAGAGAGCCATCTGCAATTTCATATCATGACATTTGTCATCGGATTTGTGGTCGGCATTATCGGTTCCATTCTCTCCTTCGTGCTGATCGGCATCCCCATTCTGCTGGCGCTGGCCGTGTGGATTCTGGTTCGTTCGGTGCTGGCATTGCTAAAGGCGCAGAAACACGAAGCGATTGCTGATCCAAAAACCTGGCTTTTCTGAACAGCGGCGTTTGAAGACGGGAATCGGCCGACCGCCGAATTCATTCGCTTATTAGACCGTTTTTCTGTATGCTTGCGCAGCGCGCGGTAGAGATTCGTGCGCAACATTGTTCCGGAAATCGTCCGCTGGAACTTTGCATTTACTGGGTAGGGCGAATTGAAAGTGACGATTTAAGAATGGGTTTTGATAGAAACCGGCGAGGCAGAGGCCGGGACAAACGCGATGGCTTCGGCGACGAAAACTTCGATGGATATCAAGGTGATAACGGGCCCCCCGTAGAAAGATATACGCGACCGGACAGCGATTCGGGAGGTCCCCGACGGGGCGGCGGCATGCCCGACCAGGTGGTCGGCGAGAGCACGGGGACGGTCAAATTCTTCAATGCACAAAAAGGCTTCGGCTTCATCGTCCAGGACGGTGGCGGCGAAGATGTCTTTGTCCATATCAGCCAGGTCGAACGCGCGGGACTGAAAGGTCTCGCCGAGGGACAGACATTGCGCTTTTCCCTGGTTGACCGTGGCGGAAAAGTCTCGGCTTCGGACATTCAGATCGAAGGCGACCTGATCGAGGTTCCGGTTGGTGGCGGAGGCGCGCGCGACGATCGCGGTGGTGCTCCTCGTCGGGAACTGACCGGAGAAAAGGCAACTGGCACGGTCAAATTCTTCAACGGCACCAAAGGCTTTGGCTTCATCCAGCGCGACGATGGCCAGCCGGATGCATTTGTCCATATTTCCGCCGTGGAACGGGCCGGGATGCGCGGACTGGAAGAAGGCGACAAGCTGGAGTTTGAACTGGAAGTCGACCAGCGCGGCAAAACCGCTGCGGTGAATCTAGTCGCAAAATAGCCGTTTTCGGTACATTGAATAAGAAAGGCGGGCATTGACCCGCCTTTTTTTTGCGCGGACAAAAGGCCAGTCCCGCCGATCAGTCGGCACAAAAAAGCCCACCGGAGACGTATCTCCGGTGGGCTTTTTGTTCCTGAAAGCCGCTATCAGAAGCGGATAGTCGCCGAGGCCGACACGCCGCGTGCCTCCGCATCATAACGATCAATGGTAGTAAATCCACTCAGGCTGAACGATACACTGCCGGTATTGACGCGAACGCCAGCAGATGTTTCGAACCAGTCATCATCCTGGCCGGCCAGAGCAAATGGGGCCAGCAATCCAACACCATTGGTGAAGTTTGCCGCGACATTTGTCTGCGCATCTTCAAATTCGTGGACATAAAATGCTGAACCGAAGAACTGCACATTGCTGCCGCTGCCCCCTTCAAATTCAGCACCCGCACGACCCTGCAGACTGTCATAGTCAGGCCGCGAAGTGGTAAGCGCCATCGGCCCGCCCGTCTCGATTACCTTGCTGAAATCAATCTTGGTCGCGCGCATGCCTACTGTTGGTGCAATGGAGAACCCATTGGAACCCAATTTATACGACAGATCGACAGACGATGTGAACAACAGGTTATCATCTTCACTATTGAGCGTATATGCCTGTGGGCCCAGCGCCAGGTTGCGTTGCGTGGTCGCTTCATAAACACCCGCAGTTACCTGTGCATCCAAAGCAAGCTGTCCGAGCATGGTGCGCCCGTAGAGCGTGCCGGTAATCGTTTTGCTACCTGCGGTGTTGCCTAGAGCAGCAGTACCATCAAGATCGGAATAATGAAAACCGAAACCGATCATACTGGTGTCTGTCAGAAAATGCTCAATACCAGCGGCGATGAAAAACCCGTCAAACTTATCTTTTTGACCAGTCAGCGGCATGGACCGACCTTCGCCGTCCAGATATCCGCCACCCAGATAAATGGCGATATCTTCGTTAACGCCGTTGGATACCGTTTCCACATCCTGTGCGGCGCTGGCTGATGCCAAGTCCGTCATAACGGCCGCATTTCCACCGACACCGCTACCCAGCGCCAAGGCGGCCGTTTGCATTGGTCGTCCAATAGTAGCAATGGTGCCGCCACTGGAGTCCCTATCCGACAATGCAATCCGCGAATCGTAGAAGTTGGCAATATTGGTCGCCGCCGACTTGCCCATGGAGCGAACCGTGGTTTCAGTCGTCGGAGCCCAGCTGTTAAAGGTCGACTGGATCGTCGCCGCATTCGTGAAATCAAGGAATGAGTACAGGTCGGACACAGCCGCGTTACCACGATTGCGGTCCAACAGTGCAGCATAGCTGACCTGAACAGCATTGGATTGATCTATCACATTCTGATAGCTCTGCGCCCGAACCGTCAAATCGACAGCGTTTGCACTGTAGCTCAGGCTCGACAACAATATTGCCGACAAGTTCGGAACGCCGGCAAACTGATCAGTTACCCCGCCGTCGGCCGTCAGGATACGATACGTGCTAGGTGTAGCGGTCTGGAAGCCGTCCACAGGGGCCAGTCCGATATTGCCGCCAACATTGGCTTCACCGGTGACGGCAATGCTATCGGAATTTCCGGGCGCGCCAAGATCAAGAAACAATGTCGATCCCGACGACAGAATCAGATTGCCGTTAACGTTCAAAGTACCAATGGTTCCCATCGTACCCGGTGCGATAGCGCCGGCGATGTTGGTCAGGAACGGAGCGTTAATGGTTCCCGAGCCCGACAGAAGTCCGGCAAAGAGCGAATAATCGCCGACACTGTTCAATGTACCATTGACCGCAACGCTGCCAGCAGTCTGGTTGACATCGATCAAGGCAGAAAGACTTGATCCCGAATTGATCGCCAATCCGGCCGTGCCACCAACATTGAGACGGTCAATCGTCACATCGCTGTTCAATGACGTCGTTCCTGCCTGATTCAACGTGACTTCGAAATAGCGCGCCTTGACTCCCCCTGCGACATCAGCGTCCACATTGTCGGGGATGAAATCGGTCGCGCCCGGCAGGCCATTGGCCAGGGTTGGTGGCGGCAATGGATCGCCGCCAGCTTGCGCTTCTTCCTCGGCTTCATCAGGACCAGCGTTTGCGGTTGGTACAGCAGCGACCGGCGAAGCGCCGCCGCTGATTGCGATTTCCCCAACCGGCGTTGCGCCGCCGCGAATGGCAACATTGTCAACGATGGATGCACCGCCGCTGATCGCCACGTTTTCGACAAGAGTAGCACCGCCGCGGATGGCGACATTGTCAACCAACATATCGCCGCGAATGGCAGCGTTGGCAAGCGACTGCGGTCGCCCTGAGGCTGGTGCTGCGGTCACTGCAGTTGCCTGAACGTCGGCAGATGCCTTTACCACAGGCGCGGCTGGCGATGCCGCCGCAGCTTCAACTGGTGTGGCGTTCGGAACAGAAGCTACGCCGATGCTGGAGGTTGGTGCTGGGGTTGGCGCCGGAGTTGGTGCGGGGCGCGATGGCGGCGTATCTTGACCGGTTGCAAAATCGAAGCAACCGTCGTCCAGATTATCGCCTTCCGGATCGAAGCACACTTGCCCAAATTCCGGGCTATCCCCCAAACGACCAGCGGACTGGGTGTCGGGAAAACCGTTTACGACATTGCCGTTGACGTCAATGATGCGGTAAGCAGGATCAAGATCGGTCTGCCAATGGGTTGCGTCTTCCCAATTACCGTCACCCGCCTTCGCACTGACGTAGCGATAGGGATTATTTGCGGCGATATAATCAGCGAACAGGAACAGTGGCTGATAAAAGCTTTCTGTACCGTAGGAGCTGAACACCTGTGGACCAAAGAAACGTGAGCCGCCGGACAAGACGCCAATTTGCAAATCTTCGGTAGACAGGCTGTTATTCGCTGCATCCAGAATGAGGGGGCCGCCGGAATCACCGCCTGCGGTTGTCCCTTCATTTTGGCGAGGTTCGTCCTTGTACAGGTTGAAGTCAAATGGATTGGTCTTGTTCGGGTCATCAAAATCCATCCGATAAAGAACCTGGGGCAAGCCACCCGTGGTATCACCGAAAAGCCATGCGTCGCGAGAATCAAAGGAAGACAGTGAACCCAGCATATTCTCGGCAGCACGGCGGCGCCAGTCAATGCCTTGTGAAGCACCGGTGGTGCCGCTGCCAGACCGGCCATAGCCAGTGATTTTCACATGATAGCCCGTGCCATCCTGATCGCTGATCGAACCGGGGGTTGGCAGCGGCGAGAAGAGCAATGCCCAGGTGGGTATATTGGCCGCCGGATCAGAAAGAGTAGCGAGCGCGATGTCACCTTCAAGGAAACCGAAGGCTGCCGCTTGCTCCAAGGATTCCGGATTATACGCAATCTGGCTGATATTGTAGACAAACAAATCGGGGTTGGAGGCAAAGCCATTGCCAATCCAGTTCTGAAAACCGGGAAGGGCATTGACGTTGAAAGAAAAGGCCGATTGGATCGTGCCATTGGTGTCATAATCACTTTCTGGGCGATCATTCACGCAGTGCGCGGCAAACAATACGGTGCGGGGATTGATCAAGGTACCGGTACATACGAACCCGTCATTGCGGAAAAACATACCGACCCCGTTCACGCCACCATCATTGTCGATGATATCCGCGGGCGTAAAATTATCGTTGGGCACAATCGCCTGGGCTGGAGTCGCGAGCGCCAGCGTCGCTATCGCACTTGCTGCCGCTGTCCGCAAAAGCACCGATCGTTTCGAATGTCCGAAATTTTTGTCCATGGAAGTAATCACCCCTGTAAAAACCAGTCAGAATAGACCCATTCCTTTACTCTGCTTGATTCTGCCTTCCGAATCAAAGCCAAAATTCGTCCGGATCTTAATCGGGGCTTAAAAAGTCCGGTTTTCTGCACGATGAACGCGGGTGGGGCCGATAATTTGGTTACAACTGTGATGATTTGGCCACAGAAATCGCTCGATTCGACGCAACTATGATCCCGCGGCCATTTTTCTTGGCGGACGGGCGGCGGCGAGTCGATTCGACTGAAAGCTTCAACCCGATCCGGCAAGCCGAACCGGCTATTCATTCAGTCTTTCTGCGATATCTCCAGCAAGAACCAGGCGCGCTCTTCGGCCTGGTCGGTCCAGTCGTCGAGCAGGCCGTCGGTAGCATTGTCGCCGACTTCTCCAGCCAGTTCCTTTGCATCGCGGAATTTCTCGACGAGCGCCTGATTGTCCGAGCGCAGTTCGTCCAGCATGTCCGCCGCAGCGACCTTCGCGTCATCATTGTCGGCGATTGTCTGTCGCTTCGCTATATCGCCGATGGAGGTCAAGGTCCGGTGGCCGTTCTTGCGAACCCGTTCGGCAATGAGGTCGGTGATCGCAAGAATCTGCGCCGCATGCTCATCAAACATCAGATGATAATCGCGGAAATGCGGGCCCGAAACGTGCCAGTGAAAATTCTTGGTCTTGAGGTAGAGCGCGAAGCTGTCCGCGAGGATCCCGTTAAGGGCCTCCGCTAACGCCTTTTTTGCATTGTCGCCGGTTGGCATCGTCTTTCTCCGTGAGTGCTGTTCAATAAAGCCAAAGTACAGATGATCGGCGATTGAATACAGCGGGAATATTTGCTCTCTCAGATTGAAAATATCGATTTAATGGCCCCCGGATTGCCAAAGGGGATCAAAAAATGCCCAAGGCCCCTAGCGCAACTATGGCCCCAATCAGGAGAAACGCAGCGCCGCCAGCATAGCGGATCGTTGTCATCGGCATATTGTCCGTCAACTGGCGGTAGGCCAGGATCGCAGGCAGGCAGGCAATCATTACCCCGAACCACCCTCCGGCAGCGGCAAAATATGCCATGTCGGTTCGGGCAGCGGTTGCCATCAGGATGAATTGACCCTTGTCGCCAAGTTGCAGGATGAAGAGACCGAGAAACGAGGTCCAGAAGGGCCCGAACGGCCATTTCTCGAGCAGGTCGACCGGGCGGCGCCAGGCGACCATGCCGAAGCCGGCAAAGATCAGCGACAGGGCGTAAAAAAGTTGCAGCGCATCTTCGCTGATCCAGCGATGGACTGCGGAACCCGCGAGCACGGAAATCGTGCAATTGCAAAGCGTGGCCAGTGCCAGACCCAAGATTATCGGCGATACTCGGCCATATCTTATTGCCAAGGCAGCGCAAAGGATCTGCGGCCGGTCGCCAAATTCCGCCAGCGCCAGCGCAAAAAGCGAAGTTAGAAATGCATCCACTGCTGACGCGGCTAGGGCTGGCCGCCGAGGCGCAGCGCGACATTGGCCATGAGCGCTTCGGTCATCGCCGGATTGATTTCTCCGCAATCGAGAGTGGCGCGCATGGCTTCGAGATAGGCGAGGGCGATGGTTGTGCCACCGCCGGTTGCCATCGCTGGCTGCAGCGCGCTTTCCAGCGCGCAGCTGAGATCGCGCAGCGCGGACAGGCGGTGCTGCGTCGCTTTCTGGCGGATATGATCGAGGTGCATCAGAAATTGCAGCGGATGGCGTGCCACCAGCTCCGGCGGCAAATTGTCCAGCAAGTTCCGCATTTCGGCCTGTACAAACAGATATTGATCATGGTTCATGGCAGTCGACTCCCGCTTCCATGCAACCATGCAAAAACATGGTTAAGATGTCGTAAACCGCACCCTGGCCGAGAGACCCTGCCGACTGACGGCTTTTTCTTGACATGCCCTGCTATTTTCACCATTAGCGCGGCGAACGAATGCGGCGCCCGATTGCGTCGCTGTTTTTATTTCAGCTTCGGCCTTAAGGAATGCACCATGGCGAAACCAGCCAATGTAAAGATCAGACTCGTCAGCACGGCGGATACGGGCTTTTTCTATGTAACCCGCAAGAACCCGCGCAATCTCACCGAAAAAATGGTGCAGCGCAAATATGATCCGGTCGTCCGCAAGCATGTCGAGTTCAAGGAAGCCAAAATCAAATAGGCTGCCTTTAACCAGGCTTTAGCGGTGCAGCACCTGCTGTACCGATTCGATGAATTTCGCGACCGATATCGGCTTTGAAACATAAGCCTCTGCCCCGGCACTCAATATCCGGTCCTCATCACCCTTGCCGGCATAAGCCGTCACGGCCATGATCGGAATGATCTTGAGCTGACCGTCTTTCTTGATCTGCTCGATCAGTTCCAGACCGCTGACATGGGGCAGTTGAATATCCATCACGATCAGGTTGGGCACGAAGCTGCGCGCCTTTTCGAGCACTTCCCGGCCATCGCTGACCGGCTCGACCACAAAACCATGGGCCCGCAGCAGATCGCAAAATAGCTTGAGGTTCAATTCATTGTCCTCAACCACCAATACTCTTTTTGCCACGACCGGATTTGCCCTTTCAAACTTGCCGCCGAACCATTAGGCGAAAGCGGCAATGGAAACAAATCCCAATCTCGGAGCCGACGCCGAAATCATCGCCTTGCAGGCGCTCGGCTGGGTGCTGCAGGATCAGGACCGGGCGGAGCGGCTGCTTGCGTTGACCGGGCTGGATCCGCGGGAATTGCGATCGGGCCTGGAAGACCCCACGATGCTCGCGTCCCTGCTCGGCTTTCTTGCTAATCACGAACCCGATCTACTTGCCTGCGCCGAGGCCATCGGCGTCGCGCCAGCCAAACTCGCTGCTGCTGCCCATCATCTCAATTCCCCCGGAGATTTTCATGACTAGAAAGCCGCTTCTGATCAGCGACTGCGACGAAGTCCTGCTCCATATGGTGGTGCCGTTTCAGCAATGGCTGGACAGCGACAAGCATATTCATTTCGATCTGGAGAATGGCAGCGATTTTGCCAATGCCCTGCGCCACAAGCATGACGGCACGCAGGTGCTGCCGGAACAGATCTGGCCGATGCTCAAGGAGTTTTTTGACACCGAGATGCATCGTCAGGGAGCGATCGAAGGTGCGGTAGAATCTATCAACAAGCTCGGCGAAATTGCCGACGTGGTGATATTGACCAATCTGCTGGATGATCGGAGGGAAGCGCGTGCCGCCCAGCTTAAGGCAGTCGGGATCGATTTTCCCGTCTATACGAACCAGGGTGGCAAGGGCGAGGTGCTGACCAGCATTCTCGCCGAATATGATCCTTCGGTGAGCGTGTTCGTTGACGATCTTGGCCATCAGCATGGCAGCGTTGCCAAGCATGCGCCCGATGTATGGCGTCTGCAGATGGTCGGCGAACCGATCATGGCGAAGCATATCAAGACCAACCCCGCCGCCCACGCGCGCATCGATTCCTGGCACGAAGCCGTGGTCTGGATCTCCGACAAGTTTGAAAATGCCGCACCCGCTCCGGCGATGGACCTGCCTTCGCAAGAGCTTGACCCTGCCAACCATAAGTGAGAGTTTTGCCCGATGACAAACCATATAGAAAAAGCCCTGGCTGCCAAGGGTATTGATCTGCCGACTCCGGCTGCACCCGTTGCCTCCTATGTGCCCGCGGTGGAAGCAAGCGGCTTGCTCCATATCAGCGGCCAGGTTTCGATGAACGATGGCAAGCTGATCACCGGCCGGCTCGGCGAGAATATGACGCTGGAAGAAGGCCAGCAGGCCGCAAAAGCCTGCGCACTGATGATCGCGGCCCAGATCAAGAAGGCGGCCGGGTCTCTGGATCGGGTCGACCGGATCGTGAAGCTGGGCGTATTCGTCAACAGCACAGCCGACTATACCGACCATCCGAAGGTCGCCAATGGCTGCTCCGACATGATGGAAGTGATTTTCGGGGCAGCGGGCTTGCACGCCCGCAGCGCCGTCGGCGTGGCCTC
>CAWUKF010000029.1:0-15181 GCA_963922745.1 uncultured Sphingomonadales bacterium | reverse complement strand
GCACCTTGCAGATTTTCTCTGCATGACGTTCGGAGAGCGAGCCGCCGAAGACGGTGAAATCCTGCGAGAAGACATAGACCAGCCGGCCATTGATCGTGCCCGAACCGGTGACGACGCCATCGCCCGGAATATGCTGCTCGTCCATGCCGAAATCGACGCAATTATGTTCGACATACATGTCGATTTCCTCGAACGAATCCTCGTCGAGCAGGATATCGAGCCGCTCACGCGCAGTCAGCTTGCCCTTGGCGTGCTGCGCATCGATCCGTTTTTGTCCGCCGCCCAGCATGGCTTCGGCGCGTTTGGCTTCCAATTGTGCAATAATGTCTGACATGCATCCCCCGGGCTGTGAATCACTTGGTGCGATAGGCCCTAGTCAATGCACAGCCGGTTAGGCAATCGTCAATAGTATTAATCAGGCAATTAAACCTGAGCTATGTCCGAGTATGCCGTAGCGTCCCCTATTTGAACAGCACCAGTTCCTCGGCCATGCTCGGATGCAAGGCGACGGTATCATCAAAAGCCTGCTTGGTCAGGCCGGCCTTCACGGCAATCGCCGCCGCCTGCAAGATTTCCGGAGCATCGGGACCAATCATGTGCAGGCCGAGTATCTTCCCGGACGGATGCTCGACAATCATCTTGTACAGGCTGCGCTCGGGCCGGTCGGCAAAGACGTTGCGCATGGCCCGGAAGTCGGACGAATAGACCTTGATATTGCCATATTTTTCACGCGCCTCGCCTTCGGTCAGGCCGACCGCGGCAATTGGCGGCTGGGAGAAGACCGCCGACGGGATATTGTCATAGTCGACCGTGCGCGGATTGTCGCCGAACACGGTATCGGCAAAGGCCTGGCCTTCGCGGATCGCAATCGGGGTCAGTTGCACCCGGTCGGTGACATCGCCGACGGCATAGATATTGTCGACATTGGTCCGGCTATATTCGTCGACGATGATGGCATTTTCGTCGTTGGTGGCGACCCCCGCCATTTCCAGCCCCAAACCGTCAATTTTTGGTCGTCTTCCGGTAGCAGCGAGTACAATATCGGCACGAATGGGAGCTTTTTTGTCGTCCATGTACACATCTAGCGCACCGTCTTCGCGCTTGTCGATCTTGTCGAAGGTGCAGTTGAACTTGTAGCTGATGCCCTTGGCCAGCGAGATCTGGAGCAGCCGGTCACGGACGCTTTCGTCATAGCCGCGCAGGATGATGTCGGACCGGTTGACCACCGTGACATCGCTGCCCAGGCCATTGAAAATTCCGGCAAATTCATTGGCTATATAGCCACCGCCAGAAATGATGATGGTCTCCGGAAGCTTTTCAAGATGGAACATCTCGTTCGACGTCGACATATGCTCGCTGCCCGGAAAATCGGCCACCGCGGGCCACGCCCCGACCGCGATCAGGATATATTTCGCGGTCACGGTCCGCCCGTCACCCAGCTTGATCTCGTGCGGCCCGGTCAGCTCGGCGTGTTCGAGAATGATCTCAACCCCATGATTTTTCAGGGTTTCTGTATAGGCATTGTTCAGCCGGTCGACGTCCTTGAGAACATGGTCACGCAGTCTTGCCCAGTCGAACTTGGCATTGTCCCAGGTCCAGCCGAAATTCTTCCCGTCTTCCAGTTCCTCGGAAAAATGCGACCCGTAGACCAGCAGCTTCTTCGGCACGCAACCGCGGATGACACAGGTCCCGCCCACCCGATATTCTTCGGCAACGGCGACCTTTGCACCATAAGAGGCCGAAACCCGAGCGGCCCGCGTTCCCCCGGAGCCTGCTCCGATAACGAACAGGTCATAATCATAGTCAGCCATCTGCATTTCCTTGTTATCAGGCGCCAAAAGCCCGCTTTTTCAGTTCTTCGGTCGACGCGTCGAGACGGTTACCGTCATTGGCCGATAAGGTGTTGGCCATCTGTTTGCCCAGTTCCACACCGAATTGGTCGAACGGATTGATATTCATCAAAGCCGCATTCACAAATGTCCGATGCTCGTAAAAAGCGAGCAGCGCACCCAGTGAAGATGCTTCCAATTCTTCCATTAATATGGTGACCGATGGTCTGTCACCCGGATAGTTTCGATGACTGTCATCGGATTTTTTGCCCGCCATCAGCGCGGCACCCTGGGCGAAGCAGTTCAGCAGCAGGCCATTGTGATGCGCAGAATTCAGGGAATCGCCCGGTTCGATGACGGCGACAAATTCCACCGGCACCAGATGGGTACCCTGGTGGAGCAGCTGGAACACCGCGTGCTGCGCATCGGTGCCGACGCCGCCCCATACGATCGGGCTGGAATTCAGCGACAATGGCTCGCCTTCCAGCGTAACAGACTTGCCGTTGCTCTCCATTTCGAGTTGCTGGAGATAGTCTGGCAGCAGGCCGAGGCGCTCGTCATAGGCAAATACCGCTCTGGTTTCGCACCCCCGCACCTGCGCATAATATTGATCGGCAAAAGCTGCCAGAACCGGGATATTCTGGTCCCATGGTGCCTCCTGGAAATGCTGGTCCATAGCGGCGGCGCCGGCCAACATATCCGCAAACACGTCATAGCCCAGAGCAAGAGCCACGCTGAATCCGATCGAGGACCACAGGGAATAGCGGCCGCCGACGGTCTCCGAAAATGGCAATATGCGGGTTTCATCGATTCCCCACTGTACCGCGCGTTCCGGGCTGGCCGTCAGGGCAACCACTTGCCCAAGGGGATCAGCGACGCCCTGCTCTCGCATCCAATCCAGCACGGACTCCGCATTCAGCAATGTCTCCGCCGTGGTGAACGTCTTCGAGGCAATCACGAGCAATGTCTTGTCGGCATCGAACTGTTCGAGAACCGGCTCCAGCGCAGTGCCGTCAATATTCGAGACGACCTCGAGCTCATATTTTTCATCACCCAGCTTCAGCGCCCGGTGCAGCATCTTCGGCCCCAGTGCCGATCCCCCGATACCGAGATGAATGATCTGCGTGAATTCGCCGAGCGCGCCGGTGTCGATGATCTCGACAAGGCTTTTCATCCGCTGGCGTAAGGCGTCCGCGTTCTCTACGCTTGCCGGATTTCCCGTTCCCCGCTCAGCGCTATGTTCCGCTGCCCTGCCCTCACTGATATTCACAGTTTCGCCCGACAGTAATGCCTGGGTCCGGGCCGCAAGCCCGACATCGTCCGCCAGCCGGAGAAAGGCCTTGATGACGTCTTGGCTCAGATGGGTTTTGGAGAAATCAAAGTAGATTCCCGACTGATCGAAACCGAGGCTGGTCGCACGATCACCGTCCGCTTCGAACAAATGGTCGAGCGAAATCTGCGGAAGTGTCCTGATCGTTCGCCAAAGCTCTGAAGTCATGCTGTCATCCGATCTCTAAATACCTGAATTGCGCGTCCCGTTGATCAAATTTGCCCTATCCGCCGGGCCGGCGGGTCTCAAGTCGAAAGTGGTGACGAGCCGGAGAATGCAAGAAATCTTGACGCCAAAGCCATTGTCGGCGAAGGGGCGCCATGACGCGAAACAAAGCAGAACGATCGGAAACCCGCGACTTTATCGCGTTCCTTGTAAAACTGGCTCTATTCGTCCTGATATTGCGCAGTTTCATTTTCTCCCCGTTCAATATTCCCTCGGAGTCGATGCAGCCGCGTCTGGTGGTCGGGGACTATCTCCTGGTGGCCAAATGGCCCTACGGATTTTCCCAATATAGCTTGCCGTTCAGCGCTCCGCTGATACCCGGACGGATATTGCCCCATTCGCCCAAACCGGGAGATGTGGTTGTGTTCAAGGCTCCGCCAAATGCCCACGAGGACTATATCAAACGTGTTATCGGACTGTCCGGCGACATTATCCAGGTAACCGACGGCAAACTATCCATCAACGGGACTCCTCTCGAACGCAAGAGGATCGACGACTTCGAGCTGCCGGTCTCTCCGAACAGCCCCTGCTATCGGCCAGAGTTTGAAGCGACAGCAAGAGACGGGACGGCAATTTGCCACTATCCCCAGTATCAGGAAACCCTTCCCAATGGCGTTAGCTATCGCGTGCTGGATGTTGACCCCAATTCGGAGGGGGACAACACCCAAGCCTTTGTCGTGCCGGAAGGGCATATGTTTTTGATGGGTGACAATCGCGACCGGAGCGCCGATAGTCGTTTTCCCGCACAGGAAGGTCAGGCGATCGGCATGGTGCCCGAAGAGAATCTGGTCGGCAAAGCGCTGATTTCGGTATTTTCTACCGACGGCTCTGCTGAATGGCTCAAACCCTGGACCTGGATTTCCGCTGCCCGTTGGGACCGGATCGGAGAAACATTTTGAGCCGAACCGACTTTTTGCCATGGATTGCCGAGATAACGAGTCGGTCCCCCGGCAATCCCGGCCTATACACGAGAGCCGCAACCCACGGCAGTCACGGACAAAAGGATTATCAGCGTCTCGAATTTCTCGGAGACCGTGTCCTCGGGCTAGTGATCGCTGATCATCTCTATAACGAATTCCCCGACGAGCCAGAGGGGCAGTTGTCACAGCGACTGAACGGACTGGTATCGGGACCGGTCTGTGCCGATGTTGCAAAGCATATTGGCGTTGGCAACCATGTCCTCCTGGGCAAGCAGGCGCGCGACGATGGGGCGCGACACAGCGTGAAGGTCCTGGGCGATGTCATGGAGTCCTTGATCGGGGCGGTCTATCTGGACCACGGGATGGACGCGGCCCGCGGCTTTATCCTGCAGCACTGGGAAAGCCGATTGTCAGCGACTGTCGCGGATGTCCGGCATCCCAAATCTGCCTTGCAGGAATGGGCTGCAGCCAATAATCGCAAAATCCCGACTTATGAACTGGTCGACAAAAGTGGCCCCCATCACGATCTGAAGTTCACCGTTCGGGTGAGCGTCAGCAATATAGGCGCGGTAGAAGCGACGGCGTCCGCCATACAGGCCGCCGAAACCGAAGCCGCGAAGAAATTTCTGGAAAAATTCACATGACTCAAAAATGCGGGGTAGTCGCATTGATCGGCGCGCCCAATGCCGGCAAATCGACCCTGATAAATGCCCTGGTGGGACAAAAGGTGGCGATAACCAGCTCCAAGCCGCAAACCACCCGGACGAGACTGCTCGGCATAGCCCTGGAAGCCGAAACGCAGTTGTTGCTGGTCGATACACCAGGCATTTTCGAACCGCATCGCCGGCTTGACCGAGCGATGGTCTCAGCGGCCTGGGAAGGTGCCGAGGATGCAGATATCATCGTGATGCTGGTCGATGCCCGCGCTGGACTTGGTACCAAAGTGACCTCGATCGTCGAGCGGATCAAGCACCGGTCGGAAAAGACCATTCTTGTCATGAACAAGGTTGATATCGCGGCGAAGGACAAGATGCTCGGCCATGTCGTGAAGCTGCACGAGCTCGCGGATTTCGATGAAACATTCTTTGTCAGCGCCAAGACGGGGGACGGTCTGGACGAACTGAAAGCCTATCTCACGCAAGCAATGCCCGAAGGACCTTGGCATTTCCCGGCCGACCAGGTCTCGGATGCCAGCGAACGCATTCTGGCTGCAGAAATCACCCGTGAGCAGGTGTTCCGGCAGTTACACGCGGAACTGCCCTACGCGACCGCGATCGCGATGGAACAATATAAGGAGCGGCCTGATGGTTCGCTTGAAATCCATCAGCAGATCCTGGTGGAGAAGGCCAGCCAGAAGGCGATCATTCTCGGCAAGGGTGGTCACCAGATCAAGGAAATCGGCGCGAAAGCGCGTGCCGAGCTGTCCGGGATCCTCGGCAAGCCGGTGCACCTCTATCTGCACGTCAAGGTGAGCGCCAACTGGGACGAGGACAAAAGCCTCTATCAGGACATGGGACTGGACTGGGTCAAGTAGCGGAAGCGGCGCCGACCAACGCGGCCGGCGCTCGCACAGATTATTCCGCTGGTGCCTCTGCCGCAGGTTTTTTCGCAGCAGGCTTCTTCTTCGTTGCCGATTTTTTCTTTGCCGCGGGTTTTTTCTTGGCGGCCGGCTTTTTCTTTGGCGCAGCTTTCTTCGCACGCTTCTTGGCTGGCCCCTTGGCCGCACGATCATCAATCAGCTGAGCCGCCTCTTCGAGGGTCAGCTGGTCCTTGTCGACCGTCTTGGGTAGCGACGCATTGGTCGTGCCATCGGTGACATAAGGGCCGTAGCGGCCATCCATCAACTTGATCTCGGCTTCGGTCCGCGGATGTGCGCCCATGATCTTGAGCGGCTCCATTTTGCCGCGCCCCCTGCCACCGCCATTTTTCGCCGCATCGGCTAGCTTCGCAACGGCGGCGTTCATGCCGATTTCGAACACTTCGACGGTATTTTCGAGCCGGGCGGACTTGCCATTGTGGCTGAGATAGGGGCCATAGCGGCCGATCTGCGCCATCACCGGTTCACCCGATTCCGGGTGGATGCCGACCTCCCGGGGCAGGGAAAGCAGCTTCACCGCCCATTCGAGCCCGAAATCTTCCGCCGGGATATCTTTGGGAATCGACGAACGCTTTGCCTCCTTGCCCTCGCCTTTCTCAACATAGGGTCCGAAACGACCGACCTTTTTGGTAATTTTCTCATCGCTGTCCGGATCGACACCCAGTTCCTGAGGACCTTCATCCTCGTCAGCATTGGCACCACCACCCTGAGCAAAGCGCCGGGTAAACTTGCATTCGGGATAGTTGGAGCAGGCAACAAAGGCACCAAAGCGCCCGCCGCGCAGGGCCAGTTTTCCCTCGTTGCATCGCGGACACAGCCGGGGATCGCTGCCGTCTTCCTTTTCCGGGAAGAGATAGGGTTCAAGGAACTTGTCGAGTTCCGCCGTGACCTCCGATGGCATTTTATCCATCACCTCGACGGTCTTGGGCTTAAAGTCATGCCAGAACGCTTCCAGAATCGCCTGCCATTGCGCTCGGCCACCACTGACTTCGTCCAGTTCATCCTCGAGTCCCGCAGTATAGTCATAGGCGACATAGCGGTCGAAAAAGCGTTCCAGGAATCCGGTCAGCAATCGTCCGCTTTCCTCGGCGAAGAAGCGGTTCTTCTCGATCCGGACATAGGCCCGATCTTTCAGCGTCTTGATGATCGAAGCATAGGTTGATGGCCGGCCGATGCCGAGTTCTTCCATCTTCTTGACCAGGCTTGCCTCGCTGTAGCGCGGCGGTGGCTGGGTGAAATGCTGGACCGCATCGACGGATTTCTTCGCCGGGCTGTCGCCCTTGGACATGGCAGGAAGAATGCCGCCGTCCTCATCCTTGTCGTCGTCCTTGCCTTCTTCGTAAAGCGCCAGAAATCCGGCGAACTTGACCACCTGGCCATTGGCCCGCAGGCCGGTTTTTCCGGTACCGTCGAGCATTTCCACGGTGGTCCGTTCGAGCCGGGCCGACGCCATCTGGCTGGCCATGGCGCGCTTCAGAATCAGATCATAGAGCTTTGCATGATCGCCCGTACCCATCGTTCGCTGGGTAAAATTGGTGGGCCGGATCGCTTCATGCGCCTCCTGCGCATTTTTTGCCTTGCTCTTGTAGATGCGGGGGCTGTCCGGAACATAGCTGGCGTCATAGCGATCCGCGATCGCCTTGCGCGCGGCGGAAATGGCGCTGCCGTCCATCTGCACGCCGTCGGTCCGCATATAGGTGATTGCGCCGTCTTCATAAAGCTGCTGGGCGATGCGCATCGTATGGCTGGCGGAATAGCCCAACTTGCGCGCGGCCTCCTGCTGCAGAGTCGATGTCGTGAACGGCGGCGGTGGATTGCGGGTTAGCGGCTTGGTCTCGATCGTTTCCACGGTGAACAGGCCATTTTCGACCGCAGTCTTGGCAAGCATGGCCTGGTCTTCGTTCGCCAGATCCATTTTCCCGAGCTTGTTGCCGTCGTGAATGGTCAGCCGAGCCTCGAAAGCCTGCCCCCCTTGTTCCATCTGGGCTGTGACCGACCAATATTCCTGCGGCTTGAACGCCTCGATCTCGCGTTCTCTCTCGACAATCAGTCGCAGCGAGACCGATTGCACCCGGCCCGCGGATTTCGCGCCTGGCAGCTTGCGCCAGAGTACGGGCGACAGCGTAAAGCCAACCAGATAATCAAGCGCCCGCCGCGCGCGATAGGCGTCGATCAGGTCATCGTCGAGCGCGCGGGGGTGTGCCATCGCGTCAGTGACAGCAGCCTTGGTGATGGCGTTGAAGGTTACCCGGTCAACTTTGTCCGGCAGTGCCTTTTTATTGCGAAGCACCTCCATCACATGCCAGCTGATCGCTTCCCCTTCCCGATCAGGGTCGGTCGCCAGGATCAGACGAGTAGCTTTTTTCGACTCGGCGGTAATTTCCTTGAGCTGCTTCGCCTTGTCGGTGTAATTTTGCCATGTCATTGCGAAGCCATCGTCCGGATCGACCGAGCCATCCTTGGGCGGCAAGTCGCGGATATGGCCGTAGGAAGCCAAGACCTTGAAATCCGATCCGAGATATTTTTCGATGGTCTTGGCTTTGGCGGGTGACTCGACAATAACTAGCTGCATAGGGTCCAATTTCTTTGTTCTCACGTATACGCGTGAGGCTGTGACAGGGATTGGGCCTAGGTCAAGGCCCTGATTGAAGATTTTTGTCAATGGTGATCACACATCAGTGGGACAGGCCGCCGTCATCCCGACATGCTCACACGGGCTCCGGCATGGCGCGTAAGCCGGCCCGCCAGCTCCAGTTCGAGCAACGCCAATTGGACGGACGACGGCGACAAACCGGACTGCCTGATGAGGTCATCGACCGGCACCGGCGTAAGGCTGAGCAAATCTAGCACAGCAGTGCTGTCCGTACGGTCCCCGGTTTCGGAATCGCTCGTGCAGCGGTCTTCCGGCACTTCACGCAAGCCGGGACCGCGATCACCGGCTTCCGCGCGATCATCAAAATGACGGATCAGCTCCAGAATGTCCTCTGCAGACTGAATCAGCGTTGCACCTTCGCGGATGAGCAAGTTGCAGCCCCTCGACCGCGGGTCGAGTGGAGAACCGGGGACAGCCATGACCTGTCGACCGGCTTCGGCAGCCAACCGCGCAGTGATGAGTGATCCCGAACGCGGCGCGGCCTCTACTACCACCGTCCCGCGGGCAAGCCCGGCGATGATCCTGTTGCGATAAGGAAAATGCCGGGCACGTGGCTCTGTTCCTGGCGGCTGTTCGGCGAGCAAGAGGCCCTGCTCGGCAATCCGCCGCTGGACTGCTTCATTCTCGGGTGGATAGAAGATATCCAGTCCGCCCGCGATAACCGCAATGGTCCCGTTCCCGAGCGCCCCCTGGTGGGCCGCCGTGTCGACGCCTTTTGCGAGTCCCGAGACCACAGAGACCCCGGCTTCAGCCAGATGGCTGGCGAGTTGATGGGCGAAGCGGCAGGCGGCGGCAGAAGCGTTGCGCGCGCCAACCATGGCGACCATCGGCCGTCGCAGCAGTTCCTGCCTGCCCAACGAAAGCAGGAGCGGCGGAGCATTGCCCAGTTCTGCCAACAGGGGGGGATAAGCCGGATCGCCGAGGAACAGCATTTGGGCACTCAGACTCCGGATGGACTGCAATTCGGACCGGATTTGTTCGGCCTTGGCAATCCGCGGTGCCCTTCCGCCTCCCCTTGCGGCCAGCTGGGGAATGGCTTCGAGCGCGCGCGCCGCAGAGCCGAATCTTCCCATCAATTGCCGGTAGGTGACGGGACCGACATTTTCGGAGCGGAGAAGACGGAGCCGGTCAAAGGCGTCCTGACCCTCGACCATTCACTTCAGACCCTTTTGGTCGATCCGACCTTCGGTTCTTCGCCGGCCATCAGCCGCTCGATATTCGAGCGATGCTTCCACAAGACCAGCAGCGCCAGACCGATGAACATGGGCATCATGGCATATTCTCCCACAGCGAAGACCGCGATCGGCACAGAAATGGCCGCCAGCATGCCTCCCACCGAGGAATAGCGCGTCAGCGCCAGCGATCCAAGCCAGGTGACCGCAAATATCAACCCTGCAGCGGGGACCAGAGCGGTAACGATGCCGAGCAACGTGGCCACACCCTTGCCTCCCTGAAATCGCAGCCAGACGGGATAGAGGTGGCCGAGGAACGCCCCCAGTCCGGCGAGGACGCCGAGTCCGCCGGAGACCTGGAGCGCGAGATAGACGGCAGCATAGCCCTTGGCCACATCGAACAGCAGGGTTAGCGCCGCCATCGCCTTGTTGCCCGTACGCAGGACATTGGTCGCACCAATGTTGCCGGAGCCGGTCTGACGCAGATCGCCACCGCCGGACAGGCGCGTCAGCAGCAGCCCGAACGGAATCGAACCCAGCAAATAGCCGAACAACAACGCCAATATTGGTTCTACCCACATAGACTGCACTGCAAATACCCCTTGTCCCGTTCGCGCTATATTCACTGTGGGCTTTGGGCAAGTATCACGATCAAAAAAACGGCCAAGGTCAAACACCTGTCAGACGAACCGAAGCAGTTGCCGTTCCCATACCATTCTGGCTAAAGGAAAAGCATGACCGAAACGCAGATCGGCGAAAGCCCTCCCTTGCTATTTTTCGATACCGGCGTCGGGGGACTGTCGGTTCTCGGCGAAACGGTGAAATTACTGCCCAACGCGCCGATCGTCTATGCCGCAGACTATGCCGGCCTACCCTATGGCATGAAGTCCGAGGCGGAACTGGCCGCGCGGGTGCCGGCGCTTCTGGGCCGCCTCGTCGAACGCTACCGACCGGCGCTGGTGACCATTGCCTGCAACACGGCCTCGACAATTGCGCTCGATCACGTCCGTTCTGCGCTGAATATTCCAGTCGTCGGGACCGTGCCTGCGATCAAGCCGGCGAGCGCGCTGACCGAGACCGGCGTAATCGGACTGTTGGGCACAAAGGCTACGATCCGGCAGCCTTATGTCGATCGGCTCGCCGCCGATTTCGCATCGGGCAAGACGCTGCTCCGCCATGCCGCTCCCGAACTGGTCTATGCCGCGGAAGCCAAATTGCGGGGAGAGACACCTGACCCCGCGGTGATCCGGGATGCGATCTCCGGATTGCTGCATCAGGACGGTGGGGAGCGGATGGACACGGTCATCCTGGCCTGCACGCATTTTCCCCTGTTGCGGGAAGAACTGGCGACGGCGGCGGGCAGACCGATCCGGCTGATCGATGGCGCGGAAGGGATTGCGCGACGGATCGCTTACCTGACCCAAGACCTGTCCTGGCCAAGCGACCGCGGGGCAGGATTATTCGTGACGACGGGCGATCTGGCCGCCATCGAACCCTATCGCTCCGCCCTCGCGAAATATGGCATAGCAGACTTCGAAACGCTGTAAGGTCTCGGGCCCCATCCCTTATTGCGAACGGTTCGCGCTGGAATTCCGAGGAAAAGGGCGCTAAGAGCCCGTTCAACAAGACCGCAAGAACAGATTTGACGCAGGATTTGGTGACATAGTGGACTACGACAAGATATTCTCTCAAGCGATTGACCGGCTCCATACTGAGGGTCGCTATCGGGTCTTTATCGACATTCTCCGCAACAAGGGTTCGTTCCCGAACGCACGCTGCTTCGCCCATCACAACGGCCCGCAGCCGGTTACCGTCTGGTGCTCGAACGACTATCTGGCGATGGGCCAGCACCCCGACGTCATAGCCGCCATGGAAGAGGCGCTGCACGATGTCGGTGCCGGATCCGGCGGAACCCGCAATATCGGCGGCAACACCCATTATCATATCCAGCTCGAGCGCGAGCTGGCCGACTGGCATGGCAAGTCCGGGGCGCTGCTGTTCACCTCCGGCTATGTCTCGAACGAAGCGACGTTGTCGACGCTGACCAAGATCCTGCCTGGTTGCATCATATTTTCCGACGAGCTGAACCATGCGTCGATGATCGCCGGTATCAAGAACAGTGGCTGCGAGAAGCGGGTATTCCGGCACAACGACCTGGAACATCTTGAAGAATTGCTGGCCGCCGAAGATCCGGAAGTGCCGAAGCTGATCGCTTTTGAAAGCATCTATTCGATGGACGGCGATATCGCGCCGCTGCACGCGATCTGCGATCTGGCGGACAAATATAACGCGCTCACCTACTGCGACGAGGTTCATGCTGTCGGCATGTACGGCAAGCGCGGCGGCGGTATTTCCGAGCGCGACTCGGCGGCCGAACGGATCACGATCATTGAGGGCACGCTGGCGAAAGCGGTCGGCGTCATGGGCGGCTATATCACGGCCGACCAGAAGATTGTTGATGTGATCCGGTCCTACGCGCCCGGTTTCATCTTCACCACCAGCCTGTCACCGGTCCTTGTTGCCGGCGCACTGGCGAGCATCCGCCACCTGAAACAGTCGACCGCCGAGCGCGATGGCCAGCAGGCCGCAGCCCAGACGCTGAAAGACCTGTTTTCGGAAGCCGGACTGCCGGTCATGGAATCCTCGACCCATATCGTCCCGCTGCAGGTGGGGGACCCGGTCAAGGCGAAGAAGATCAGCGACATTCTGCTCGCCGAATATGGCGTCTATGTGCAGCCGATCAACTATCCCACCGTGCCCCGCGGCACCGAGCGCCTCCGCTTTACGCCGGGGCCGGCGCACAGCGAGGCGATGATGGTTGACCTGACCAAGGCTCTGGTCGAAATCTGGAGCCGGATGGATCTGGAACGGGCCATCGCGGCCTAATTTCCGAGTGGAGAACCCCGCCGAGGGGCAATCACAATCCAAAGTTCGTCAAAGTTCAGGCCAAGAACGGCTTTTTTGCGATCTTTTTCTGTGCTCTTTTGCCGGTAAAGGGCCGAGCGAAGTCGCCCGTTTCTGTGCGCTGCAAGGACAGGAGATGGGCCCCTGCCTTCGCAGGGGCACGAAGGTTTGGCATCTCCACGCAAATTTCTGCTGCTTTACAAAAGCGCACGTTCTTGTTTCTGTGACCTTTGTGAAAAAATCCCAGATTTCCGGTCTTTTTCCGCTATTCGACCGGCATCGAGTGTGACCTTCCAGATGAATATTAAATTGTCAAAGAGCCTGCCCCCGACGTGCGGAGGACAAGCATCTGAGATACGCGATCAGGGTGGGTGTAGGAAAGCAGAAACCGCCGCTAGCCGCCGGCGATGATGTTCGCATAGAGTTGATTGTCAACATTGCCGCCCGACAAGGTGATCGCGGTGTGATCGGTCAGCGGTATCTTGCCGGCCAGTATCGCGGCGAGCGCTACCGCTCCACCTGGTTCCAGAACGAGATGCAGTTTCGCGAACGCGACACGCATCGCATGATGAACTTCATCGGGCGTCACCGACAGACCGAGAGCGTTCCGCGCCTTCAAAATATCAAAGGTGATCGGTGCGACGCGGAGCGTTTGCAGGGCGTCACATTCGGTTGCGGGCGGATTCTCGCCCACCGGGACGATGGTGCCGGCGGTGAGCGATCGGGCCATGTCATCCCAGCCTTCCGGCTCGACCACCACAATCCGGGCATCGGGATTGGCCAGCGCCGAGCCGCTGGCAAGGCCACCACCGCCACAGCAGGCGACGATCTGGTCCGGTTCTGCTCCGGTCAGGGCGAGCATTTGCTGCCGCATTTCGACGCCGCAACTGCCCTGCCCCTCGACAATCCAGGGATCGTCGAAGCTCGGGACCACCACCGCTCCGGTCTTGCCCGCCAGATCGGCGGCAAGCTGTTCGCGCGAGCCACCCATGCGGTCGTAGGTGACGACCTCGGCACCGAGCGCTTTTGTATTGTCCAGCTTGGCCCTAGGGGCGTCGTCCGGCATCACGATGATTGCCGGAATGCCGAGCCGGCGGGCTGCCCAGGCGACTCCCTGCGCGTGATTGCCGCTGGAAAAGGCCACCACGCCGCGCGGACGCTGTTCATCCGTCAGATCGGTCAACCGGTGCCAGCCACCGCGGATCTTGAAGGCCCCAATCGGCTGCAGACACTCCGCCTTGCACCAGATGATCCGGCCCTCGACGTCCAGCGGCAGCAGCGGCGTATTGGGCAATATGGCAGCAATTTTCTTAGCTGCGCGCTCTACTCCCGCCAGGCCGGGTTGACGCTGCGGGTCCATCAGGTGTTGCTCTGTCATGGTCACTCCCTATATGCGGTACTCTCCTTTCTCCAGCATTTAGAGTGAAAAGCATGAGCAAGATATTGGTAATCGGCGCAGGCGGCGTCAGTTCGGTGGCGGTACACAAGATGGCGCAGCTGATTGCGGCGGGCAATGGCACGTTTGGCGAGATAGTGCTGGCTAGCCGAACGGTCTCGAAATGCGAAGCGATCGCCGAGTCGGTCAAGCAGCGCACCGGCGTTGCCATCACCACCGCACAGATCGATGCCGATGACGTGCCGGCGTTGACCGCGCTGATCGAGCAGGAAAAACCCGATCTGGTGGTCAATCTGGCGCTGCCCTATCAGGACCTGCCGATCATGGACGCCTGTCTGGCGACCGGGACCGATTATCTCGACACCGCCAATTACGAGCCGCGCGACGAGGCGAAGTTCGAATATAAATGGCAGTGGGACTATCATGACCGGTTCAAGGATGCCGGCATCATGGCGCTGCTCGGCTCCGGCTTTGACCCAGGCGTGACCAGTGTGTTCACCTGCTGGCTGAAGAAGCATCATTTCGACCGGATCGACACGCTCGACATTCTCGACTGCAACGGCGGCGATCATGGCCAGCATTTCGCGACCAATTTCAATCCCGAGATCAATATCCGGGAAGTGACCGCCAATTCGCGGCACTGGGAAAAGGGCCAGTGGGTCGAGGGACCACCGCTGACGCAGAAACAGGAATTTGATTTCGAGGCGGTCGGCCCGAAGAATATGTATCTGATGTATCACGAGGAAATCGAATCGCTGAAGACGCATCTGCCCGAAATCCAGCGGATTCGTTTCTGGATGACCTTTGGCGATGCCTATCTCACTCATCTGGCGGTGCTGCAGAATGTCGGCATGACCCGGATCGACCCGGTGATGTACGAAGGCCGCGAGATCATTCCATTGCAGTTCCTGAAAGCGGTGCTGCCGGAACCGGCCAGCCTCGGCGAGACGACCAAGGGCAATACCAATATCGGCGTGATCGCGACGGGCGTGACGGACGGCGTGCAGAAGACGCTCTACATCAAGAATATCTGCAGCCACGAAGCGGCCTATAAGGAGACCGGCAACCAGGGTGTGAGCTATACCACCGGCGTGCCGGCGATGATCGGCGCGGCGATGATGTTGTCCGGCCAGTGGCAGGGCAAGGGTGTCTTCA
>CAWUKF010000028.1:0-15482 GCA_963922745.1 uncultured Sphingomonadales bacterium | reverse complement strand
AGCGTCATATGTCCAATCCATTCGAGCGGTCCGAGTTTCATGACCGTCTCTATCACATATCTATTTTGCATGACACCATTGCTGCTCTTGATCCGGCGCCGGCCGTGGACCTTCGCCTCGCAATGATAGTCGGCTACCCCCGATCCCATCGGAATCGTGAATTGCACGTAAGTTTCGCCGTCCTTATCGAACGACTTGATGCGGGTGGCGTGCAGCGAAGAAGTCGCGGCACCAGTATCCACCTTGGCGTGCAGATTCTTGACACCGAATGCCGGCAGGTCAATCAGCTCGCACCAGCCTATCTCGCAAGGCTCCTTGAGCTTGCTGCGGTATCGCTTCGCCCTGGGGATATTTGCTTGCGCCATCGACCGGCTATCTGGCCGATGGCGCATTCTTGCGCAAGATAATTATAAGCTACAGAACGCCGTAGGCCAGCATGGCATCGGCGACCTTCTTGAAGCCCGCGATATTGGCGCCTTTCACATAGTCGACATAGCCATCGCCCTGATCGCCATATTCGACGCACTTGCCGTGAATACCTTCCATCAGGTCGGTCAGCATCTCGCCGAGCCGCTCGTGGTTCCAGCTGATCCGTTCCGCATTCTGGCTCATTTCGAGGCCGGAGACGGCGACACCGCCGGCATTGGCCGCCTTGCCCGGACCGTACATGATCTTGGCATCGTGGAAGACATGGACGCCTTCGAGCGTGGTCGGCATATTGGCGCCTTCCGACACCGCGATGACGCCATTGCTGACCAGTTGCTTGGCTTCTTCTTCATTGAGCTCATTCTGGGTCGCGCACGGCAAGGCCAGATCACACGCGACGCTCCACGGCCGTTTGCCCTCATGAAAGCTTGCCCCGGAAAATTTATCGACATAGTCGCTGATCCGGCCACGGGTGTGGGTTTTGTGATGCTTGACCCAGTCGATCTTTTCCTGATCGATGCCATTGGGATCATGGATGAAGCCGCCGCTGTCGGACAACGTCAGGACCTTGCCGCCCTGCTTGGTAATCTGCTCCGCTGCATGGGTGGCGACATTGCCGGAACCGGAAATCACCGCCGTCTTGCCGTCGATCGCATCACCGCGATGCTTCAGCATATTCTGCATGAAATAGACCGCTCCGTAGCCGGTTGCCTCGGGTCGCATCTGTGAGCCGCCATATTCCAGCCCCTTGCCGGTCAGCACGCCTTCCCAGCGATTGGTGATCCGCTTGTACTGGCCAAACATATAGCCGATCTCGCGGCCGCCGACGCCAATGTCGCCTGCGGGGACATCGGTGTCCGGCCCGATATGACGGTAAAGCTCGGTCATGAACGACTGGCAGAAGCGCATCACTTCAGCGTCCGACTTGCCCTTGGGATTGAAGTTCGCTCCGCCCTTGCCGCCGCCCATCGGCAGCCCGGTAAGCGAGTTCTTGAACGTCTGCTCGAACGCCAGAAACTTGAGCACGCTCTCGGTCACACTCGGATGGAAGCGGATACCGCCCTTGTAGGGGCCGATCGCATTGTTATTCTGGATGCGATAGCCACGCTGGACGCGGACATTGTGATTGTCATCTTCCCAGCACACCCGGAAGGAAATTACCCGGTCCGGTTCGGCGATCCGCCGCAAAATCTGTGCTGTGTGATAAGCTTCCTTGTCCTGGATAAAATCGAAAATATCCATCGCGACTTCCTGGACCGCCTGAACGAATTCAGGTTGTCCGGGATTGCGCTTCTTAACGCCTTCCATGAATGTTGGAAAATCTACATGATCGGAAACGGCCATCCTATACCCCCATATTGCATATCAGCGCGACCCGATTATCGCTGTCGACCTCCTCGAGTCGGCAACGGGTATGGAGCCTTCATAGAACTATTTTTCGGTTTTGGTAAAGCGCCGAGCGCGAGAGGAAAATCAGTCCTGATCGCCGTCTTCGACCGGACCGCTTTCCTGGCCGTCCCCAGGGTCGGCCTGACCGCCCTGCTCATCCGCTTCCGCATCGTCGAACAGCGCAGCCAACCGCGCCAATTGCTCGCCGATCACACCGTCGACCGCGGGCGCGATCTGATCAACCGGAAATTCCATATAGCCGCCAACCTTGTAGGTAAAACGGACCACGGTGGCTTGCCCCTGTGGCTGCAGCTGCATGGTCAGTGTTCCCACGACCGCCTCGCTCTGCAGCGGGCCCAGCGCGCCGGACATGCGGAGCATCTTGTTATTGTGCGCATAGATCACGCGCATGTGCTGCACGCTGCCTTCGGACGATTTGATATTGTCCTCCGACTTCGTCCGGATCAGCTCGCAGAAACAGCCCCCGGCCTGCGGGACCAGATAGAAATTTTCCGCGTCTCCGGTCCAGCTGTGATCGGCGTTCCAATAGCGCGAGGGTGCGGTCATTGCCTTCCACACTGCTTCCGCATCACCGGCAACAAGCGTCTGGTGCTGAACGGTAAATCCGTTATCGGCGGTATTGGTCACTTCCGCCCTGGCGGCGGTCAGGCTGCAAAGCGCTGCGGTCACCAATATTGTCCGAATTAGCAGCTTCGCCATGACCCTATCTCCTGTGGAATCTGTTCAGAGCGAAAGAACAGCCTCGATCGCTTCATTGACGTCCGTCATGCTACCCATGCCGTCGACCTTGCGGACGATCCCGCGCGCTTCGTAGATCGGCAGGATCGGCGCCGTCTTGGCACGATATTCCTGCATCCGGGTGCGCACGGTTTCCTCATTGTCGTCCGGGCGGCGCTTGAACTCGGTCGAACCGCACACATCGCAGACGCCCGCGACAGCCGGTTGTTTGAACGTGTCATGATAGCCTTCGCCGCATTTGGCGCAGGTAAAGCGTCCCGTGATCCTCTCGACCAGCGCATCTTCGTCAACCACAAGCTCGATGACATATGACAGGACCCGGTTGCGGTCGGCCAGTATCTCGTCCAGCGATTCTGCCTGGGCAGCGGTCCGGGGATAGCCGTCAAAGATGACACCTTGCTCGGGACCCAGCTCATCCAGTCGGTCACCGATAATACCAGAGACCACCTCATCCGGAACCAGTGCGCCGGCATCCATCAAGGCCTTTGCTTTCAGGCCGACTTCGGTGCCAGCCTTGACCGCAGCCCGGAGCATGTCGCCAGTCGACAACTGGACCATGCCATGCTCATCTTCCAGACGGCTCGCCTGGGTTCCCTTCCCGGCACCCGGTGGTCCCAACAAGATGATGTCCATACGATTACCCCCGTGATGATGGAATGAGAATGTGTCGATCAATAGCGACCGGCACCTAGCGTTTGCGCCGTCCGCCCTTGAGTTTGGCTTTCTTGAGCAGATCGCCATATTGCAGGGCCAGCAAATGGCTCTGGATCTGGGTCACGGTATCGACCGTGACATTGACGACGATCAGAAGGCTGGTGCCCCCCAGGAAAAAGATCGGCAGGCTGGTCTGCGCCATTACATATTCCGGCAAGACGCAGACAACGGCAAGATAGGCCGCACCAACCACCGTGATCCGGGTCAGCACATAATCAAGATAATCGGCAGTATTCTTGCCCGGACGAATGCCGGGAACAAAACCACCGTTCTTCTTGAGATTGTCGGCCGTTTCCTCCGGGTTGAAGACAACCGCGGTGTAGAAGAAACAGAAGAAGATGATGCCCGCCGCGTACAGCGCCATGTAGAGTGGTTGACCGTGCGCGAGATACTGGTTGAGGGTGATGATGAAATCCCCGAACGCGGATTCCCCGGCCACGGTATTGCCGGCAAACTGCGTGATCGTCAGAGGCATCAGCAGCAGCGACGAGGCAAAGATCGGCGGGATCACACCCGCTGTGTTGACCTTGAGCGGCAGATGGCTGCGGTCAGCCTGCATCACGCCATTCTGCGTAGCCCGCTTCGGATACTGGATCAGCACGCGTCGCTGTGCCCGCTCCATGAAGCTGATGAACAGGATGAGACCGGCGACCATCACAATCAGGCCGACGATCGTCAGGGCATTGATCGATCCGGTACGGCTGCCTTCCATGAGGTTGGCGACGAAGGTCGGCATCTGGGCGACAATGCCGGCCATGATGATCAGCGAGATACCGTTGCCGATACCGCGGCTGGTGATCTGCTCGCCCAGCCACATCAGGAACAGGGTTCCGCCAACCAGACTGATTACCGCGCCGACGCGGAACAGATAGCCCGGTTCGACGACGGCCTGAAGGCCGGACTGGGAGGCAAAGCTCTCCAGACCAACGGCAATGAAATAGCCCTGGACAGCGGTCAGGCCGACTGTGCCGTAACGGGTATATTGATTGAGTTTCTTACGGCCCGCCTCGCCCTCTTTCTTGACGGCAGCGAGGGTCGGCGAGAGCGCCGCCGCGAGCTGCACCACGATCGATGCGGTAATATAGGGCATCACCCCAAGGGCAATCAGGCTCATCCGGGCCAGCGAACCGCCGGAAAATGTATTGAAAATATCGAGAACGCCGCCACGGGTCTGATCATAGAGATCGGCCAGTACAACCGGGTCCACACCTGGCAGCGGCACGAAGCTGAGCAGCCGGAAAATGATAAGAGCACCGAGCGTAAACCAGATGCGTTTGCGCAGCTCGGTCGCCTCGCCAAATTTCGACAGGCTTAGATTAGCTGCGACCTGATCGGCTCTTGATGCCATGCTTGACTTCCCTGCCCACTATTAGTTTGCAACGCGCCCCTGCGGAGGCAGAGGCCCATCTCCGACTATTGCGTCCTGTTGCAATCTCCGGAGATGAATAGCTGCTTTTGCGGCTATGCAACCCGCCCCATATCGGATGTTCGTGCATCAAAAACAAGGGGCCAGAAAAAGAGGCGCTAAATCTAGCGCCTCTTGAAGATCAATCGTTCTTTTTCGCCTTGTTAGCGGCTTTTTTCTCGCGCGCAGGCTTGGAGGCAACAGCCTTTTTCTCGCCCTTGGGACGGCGTTCGCCGCCAGCAGCAAGGATTTCTACCTTGCCGCCTGCCTTTTCAACCGCTGCAACGGCAGCCTTGGATGCGCCAGCAACGGCGATCGTGATTTTCGCGGTCAGTTCACCCTTGGCGAGCAGACGGACGCCGTCTTTGCCGCCACGAGCGAGGCCGGCAGCCTTCAGGGTCGCGTGATCGATGGTGCCTTTGGTGTCGAGGCTCTTGCTGTCGATGAACTTCTGGATCATGCCCAGGTTCACTTCCGCATAGTCGGTGCCGAAGGGATTGTTGAAACCGCGCTTTGGCAGACGCATGTGAAGCGGCATCTGGCCGCCTTCAAAGCCGTTGATCGAAACACCGGAGCGGGATTTCTGGCCCTTCTGGCCACGTCCGCCGGTCTTGCCCTTGCCCGAGCCAATGCCCCGGCCAACACGCATGCGCGACTTGCGCGCGCCTTCATTGTCTTTAAGTTCGTTCAGTTTCATGTCTTGTACTCGCTTTCGCTTTTATTCGCACGGAAGTGTCGGGTCTTACCCTTCGACGACCTCCACCAGATGGTGTACTTTACGGATCATGCCGCGGACTTCCGCCGTGTCTTCCAGCTCGGAAACGCGGTGCATCTTGTTGAGACCGAGGCCGATCAGCGTCTTGCGCTGAACTTCCGGACGACGGATCGGAGATCCGATCTGCTTGATTTTCACTTTGGCCATCAGAATTACTCCGTAACTGCCGCGGCATCAGCTGCCACTTCGGCAGCCGAACCGCCGGCACGTGCAAGCAGGTCGGTCACTTTCTTGCCGCGCCGCTGGGACACCGCTTTCGGGCTCGACTGATCTGCCAGCGCGGCAAAGGTCGCGCGGATCATGTTGTAGGGATTGGCGGTGCCGTTGGACTTGGTCACAACGTCGGAAACGCCAAGACTTTCAAAAACAGCACGCATCGGGCCGCCGGCAATGATACCGGTACCGGCAGGAGCCGAACGAACGGTCACATTGCCTGCACCGAACTGGCCAGTGCCGTCATGGTGCAGGGTACGGCCTTCGCGCAGCGGTACACGAACCATCGATTTCTTGGCAGCCGCGGTCGCCTTGGTGATGGCTTCCGGCACTTCGCGCGCCTTGCCCTTGCCGAAGCCGGCCCGGCCCTTGCCGTCGCCAACCACAACCAGCGCAGCAAAACCGAAGCGCTTGCCGCCCTTGACGGTTTTCGAAACGCGGTTGATGTGAACCAGCTTCTCGATCAGCTCTTCGCCGCCGTCATTGTTGCCACGACCACCACGGCCACCGCCACGATTGTCACGACCGCCGCCGCGATTGTCGCGATTGCCGCCACCGCGATTGTCACGGCCGCCTGCACCGCCACGGTTTCCACCGCGCGACTGACGTTCCGGACCACCGGTTTTGGCTTCGGGTGCTACCGCTGCCTCGGGCTGATTGCCTTCGCCAGTGGTACCCGGCTGCGCCGCGCCTTCTGGTGTTGTGTTCTCATCAGCCATATTAAAACTCCAATCCGCCTTCACGTGCCGCGTCGGCCAGGGCCTTTACACGTCCGTGAAACAGGAACCCGCCACGGTCAAAAATTACTTCTTTAACGCCTGCCTTCTTGGCCGCTTCGGCAACGCGCTTGCCAACGTCGGCAGCAGCCTTGCTATCCGCACCGGTCTTGACGGTGGACGCCTTGTCGATGGTCGAAGCGGAAGCCAGCGTTTTGCCCTCGGCATCGTCGATAACCTGAGCATAGATATGCCGGCTCGTGCGATGCACGGACAAACGAGGCTTTGAGAGCCCGCGCTTGCGCAATTTGCTGCGTACGCGTTGCTGGCGCCGTTTGAACTGAGAAATATTCGCCATGGCTTATTTCTTCTTCCCTTCTTTGCGGAAAATATATTCGCCGCGATATTTGATGCCCTTGCCCTTGTAAGGCTCTGGCTTGCGCCAGCGCCGAATTTCGGCAGCGACCTGGCCAACTTGTTGTTTGTCCATACCGGAAATTTCGATGGTGGTCTGATCCGGGGTCTTGATTTCGATGCCGTCCGGGATAGCAAAATTCACATCATGGCTGTAGCCAAGCTGCAGATTGAGATTCTTTCCCTGAGCCGCGGCACGATAGCCAACGCCGTTGATTTCCAGGACTTTGGTAAAGCCTTCGGTGACGCCATCGACCAGGTTCTGGACCAGCGTGCGCTGCATACCCCAGAATGCCCGTGCGGTCTTCGACTTGTTTGCTGGCATCACCAGCAAACCACCGTCGCCCAGTTCATAGGTCAGATCATCAACCATCGGGGTCGAAAGCTCGCCCTTTGGTCCTTTGACCTTGACCAGACCATCTTCCATCACGGCGGTGACGCCGTCCGGAATAGCTACTGATTTTTTGCCAATACGGGACATGATTAGAATACCTCAGCCAGTACTTCGCCGCCGACCTTCGCCTGACGCGCTTCCGCGTCAGACAGAACACCTTTAGGCGTCGATACGATTGTTATGCCCAGACCGTTGCGGACCCGCGGCAGATCTTCCGATCCGCTGTAGACGCGACGACCAGGCTTTGAAACACGGGCCACGTGGCGAATTGCCGGCTGCCCTTCAAAATATTTCAGTTCAATCCGCAGACCGGGGTGCTTGTTGACCTCTTCTTCGCTGTAGCCGCGAATATAACCTTCGCGCTGCAACACTTCGAGGACGGCACCACGCAATTTGGACGCAGGTGTTACAACGCTATCCTTGCGTGCCTGTTGTCCGTTGCGGATACGGGTGAGCATGTCACCCAAGGGATCGGTAAAAGCCATATTATCTCTCCCTTACCAGCTTGATTTCGTGACGCCGGGGATCAGGCCCTTGTTGGCCATGTCTCGCAGCTCGATGCGGCACAGGCGGAACTTGCGGTAATAGCCGCGCGGCCGTCCTGTGGTTTCACAGCGGTTGCGCACGCGGGTTGGATTCCCGTTGCGCGGTATTTCCGCCATCTTCAGGCGCGCCATCAGACGTTCGGTCTCGTCGAGAGACTGATCCGATGCCATTGCCTTCAATTTCGCATAACGGCCGGCGTATTTCTTCACCATCCGCTTGCGTTTTTCGTTTCTGTTAATGGAACTCAGTTTCGCCATGACTTAAGTTCTCGTCCTTCCGTATAATGAAGCGCGCTTACGCGGCTTCTTTTTCTTCCGATTGTTCCTCTTTGGGGAACGGGAAACCGAACAATGCCAGAAGCGCACGCGCTTCTTCGTCTGTTTTTGCTGTCGTCGTCACGATCACATCCATGCCGCGCACCACGTCGATATTGTCATACGCGATTTCGGGGAAAATGATCTGCTCTTTCAGGCCCATGGCAAAATTGCCGCGACCGTCGAAACTTTTCGGGTTCAGTCCCCTGAAATCCCGGATACGTGGCATGGCAACCGTCACCAGACGATCGATAAATTCATACATCCGTTCGCGGCGCAGATTAACCTTGCAGCCAATCGGCATGCCTTCACGCAGCTTGAACGTCGCGATCGAGTTTTTCGCCTTGGTGATTACCGGCTTCTGGCCTGCAATCAATTCCATCTCGGCAGCGGCAGTCGCGACCTTCTTCTTGTCCTGGCTGCCTTCGCCCACGCCCATATTGATCGTGACCATCGTGATACGCGGCACTTCCATAGGGTTGGAATAGTTGAATTTTTCCTGCATCGCCTTGACGATTTCTTCGTCATATTTAGTGCGCATGCGCGGGATATATTTTTTATCAGCCATCGACTTTCTCCCCGGACTTTACAGCGATCCGCTGCATCTTTCCGTCTTCTGTCTTTTCAAACCGCACGCGGGTCGGCTTGCCGTCCTTCGGATCGGCCAGCGCAACCTTGCTGATGTGCAGGGCCGCTTCCCGACGTTCCAGGCCACCCTGAGGGTTTGCCTGGGTCGGCTTGCGGTGGCGTACGGCAATATTGATGCCCGATACGATGCACTTGCCATCCTTCGGCATCACTTTGCTGACTTCGCCCGACTTGCCCTTGTCCTTGCCGGACAGGACAACAACGGTGTCGCCTTTTTTGATCTTTGCATTGGCCATGATTAAAGCACCTCCGGCGCTAGGCTGATGATTTTCATATGTTTCTTTGCACGCAGTTCACGAACCACGGGGCCAAAAATACGGGTGCCGATCGGCTCCTGGTTATTATTCACCAGAACGGCGGCATTGCTGTCGAACCGAATGACCGATCCGTCCTTGCGACGGATGTCCTTCTTGGTACGCACGATCACCGCGCGGTGAACGTCGCCCTTCTTGACCTTGCCGCGCGGCGCTGCTTCCTTGATCGACACGACAATGATGTCGCCGACGCCGGCAAAGCGACGCTTCGAGCCGCCCAGCACCTTGATGCACTGCACGCGTTTGGCTCCGCTATTGTCAGCGACCTCCAGGTTCGATTGCATCTGGATCATGGATCCAATTCCTTCTTCATAAACCCGGGTTTTATCGGGCGTTTCCTACTTCGTCATCCCGGTCATATCCGGGATATTCTAATCTTACTCGGCGGCCGGAGCGGCTTCTTCAGTCTTGGGCTTTTCTGGCGCCTTGACCTTCTCGTCCTTCGGATCGCCTGCCGTAATCTCGCTGACCGTCGGCGTTGCGACACCGGCTGCTGCGCCGACCCGCTCGAGAACCTTCCAGGTCTTCAGCTTCGAGATCGGCCGGGTCTCTTCGATCCGCACGGTTTCGCCGAGGCTGATTTCGTTGTTCTCGTCATGCGCATGATATTTCTTCGAGCGCCGGATGATTTTTCCGTACAGCGGATGCTTCACTTTGCGTTCGACATTGACGACAACAGTCTTGTCGCCCTTGTCTGACACAACCGTGCCGGTGAGAATACGTTTTGGCATATCGGTTCCTTACGCCTTTTCTGCAACGGCGGCTTTCGCGCGCTCGTTCTGCAGGGTTTTGATTTTAGCGATCGTGCGGCGCACTTCCCGGATCCGGCTCGGCTTTTCGAGCTGGTTGGTTGCCGACTGGAAGCGCAGGTTGAATGCCTCGCGCTTCAGTTCGCCCAGTTCCGTCTCGAGCTGGTCGTCGGTCTTGGTCCGCATATCTTCTGTCTTGATGCTCATCTAGCTTAACCTTCCAGATGTGACGTATCGCCGAGGCGGGCCACAACCTTTGTCTTGATCGGGAGCTTCATAGCCGCCCGCTCGAACGCAACCGCTGCAATCGGTCCGGGAACGCCGTCCAGTTCGAACAGAATCCGGCCTGGTTTCACCCGGGCAGCCCAATATTCAACCGAGCCCTTGCCCTTACCCTGACGAACTTCGGCAGGTTTCTTGGAAACCGGCACATCCGGGAAAATCCGGATCCACAACCGGCCCTGACGCTTGATGTGACGCGTGATCGCACGACGTGCCGCTTCGATCTGGCGCGCGGTAATCCGGTCAGGCTCCATGGCTTTCAAGCCATAGCTGCCGAAGTTCAGGCTGGAGCCACCAGGCGCCTTGCCCTTGATCCGGCCCTTGAAGGCCTTGCGGAATTTATGTTTCTTGGGTTGCAGCATGATGCTCTACCTATTCCTCAAAAATCAACGTTGATGCTGCGGACGGACGCCGGAAGTCTGAGCTTCCACCATCAACCGATCCTGAGCCATCGGGTCGTGACCCAATATCTCGCCTTTGAAAATCCAGACCTTGATACCGATGATGCCGTAAGCGGTCAGCGCTTCATATTCGGCATAGTCGATATTGGCGCGGAGCGTGTGGAGCGGCACGCGGCCTTCACGATACCATTCAACGCGGGCAATTTCTGCTCCGCCCAAACGGCCACCACAAACAATTTTAATTCCTTCAGCGCCAAGCCGCAGAGCAGACTGCACTGCCCGCTTCATGGCACGACGGAAAGCTACACGGCGGATCAGCTGATCGCCGATGCCCTGGGCAACGAGCTGTGCGTCAACTTCCGGCTTGCGGATTTCGACGATGTTCAGCGATACGTCACCGGACGACATGTCGCTCAGCTGGCGGCGCAGCTTTTCAATGTCCGCACCCTTCTTGCCGATGATTACACCGGGACGAGCAGCATAGATCGAAATGCGGCAGGTCTTGGCCGGACGCTCGATGACCACCTTCGAGATCGCAGCCTGCGGCAGCGTCTTGATGATGAACTTGCGCATCTTGATGTCTTCCATCAAGAGGTCGCCATAGTTGGAGCCTTCCGCATACCAGCGAGAGTCCCAGGTCCGGTTGATCTGCAGGCGAAGCCCGATAGGATTGCTCTTTTGACCCATGGTTACGCCTCTTCCTCTTCATGCTCGCGCACGACGATGCGAACGCGGCTAAATGGCTTGATAATCTTGGCTGAACGGCCACGAGCACGCGCCTTCCAGCGCTTCATCGTGATCGACTTGCCGACGCTCGCTTCGTGAACGATCAGCGCGTCAACATCCAGATTGTGATTATTCTCGGCATTGGCGATTGCTGAGGCCAGCACCTTGCTGACATCCTTGGCCATCGACTTTTTCGAAAAGGACAGGATGTTCAGAGCGTCTTCCGCTTTCTTGCCACGGATCAGCTGTGCAACCAAGTTCAGCTTCTGGGCAGAACCACGAATGGAATTGCCAACAGCCAAAGCTTCATTGTCGCCAACACGGCGGGGTGATGATGCCTTACCCATTATTTCTTGCCTTTTTTGTCAGCGCCATGGCCATAATAGTTGCGCGTGGGCGCGAACTCGCCAAGCTTGTGACCGACCATGTCTTCATTGACGGACACCGGAATGAATTTCTGGCCATTGTAAACGCTGAAGGTCAGGCCGACAAAATCAGGCAATACGGTAGAGCGACGCGACCAGGTCTTGATCGGCGTGCGCACACTGTTTTCCTGCGCGGTCTGCGCCTTTTTCAGCAGGTGGAGGTCTACAAAAGGACCTTTTTTGATGGAACGAGCCATGCTTACCTCTTCTTCTTCGCGTGACGCGACCGGATGATCATCTTGTCAGTCGATTTGTTGCTGCGGGTACGGGCACCCTTGGTCGGCTTGCCCCAAGGCGTCACTGGGTGACGACCACCGGAGGTCCGTCCTTCACCACCACCATGCGGGTGATCGACCGGGTTTTTCGCAACACCGCGAGTAAGAGGACGACGTCCTTTCCAGCGGGTACGGCCTGCCTTGCCGAAATTCTGGTTCGAATTGTCCGGGTTGGAAACCGCGCCAACGGTCGCCATGCAGTCGGACCGCAGGTAACGTTGCTCGCCGCTCTTCAGACGAACGATAACCATGCCGCGGTCGCGGCCGACAATCTGGACATAAGCACCGGCGGAACGAGCAATCTGACCGCCCTTGCCTGGCTTCATTTCAACATTGTGGACAATTGTACCAACCGGCATCTGCGACAGGAGCATGGCATTGCCAGGCTTCACGTCGGTCTTGTGACCGGCGATCACGCTGTCGCCAACGTCGAGACGCTGCGGCGCAATGATATAGGCCAGCTCGCCGTCTTCATATTTCAGCAGAGCAATAAAGGCGGTGCGGTTCGGGTCATACTCGAGCCGCTCAACGGTCGCAGCCATATCCCACTTGCGACGCTTGAAGTCGATCAGGCGGTATTTCTGCTTGTGACCACCAGCAATGCCGCGCGAGGTGACATGGCCCTTGTTGTTCCGGCCACCGGTCTTGTTCTTGCCTTCGACAAGCTTCTTGACGGGCTTGCCTTTCCACAGGCCGCTCTTGTCGACCAGGATAAGACCACGCCGGGCGGGGCTTGTCGGTTTATAGGATTTTAATGCCATGTGCCCTTAAACTCCCGTGGTGATGTCAATGGTTTGGCCTTCGGCCAAGGTGACAACAGCCTTCTTGATGTCATTGCGTGTATAGGGGCGACCCTTCCACTTCTTGGTCTTGCCCTTTTGCACCAGCGTGTTGACGTTCTTGACTTTGACATCAAACAACGCCTCGATGGCGGCCTTGATCTGCGGCTTGGTCGCGGTGTTCGCAACTTTGAACACCACAGCATTATGCTCGCTGAGCAGGGTCGATTTCTCGGTGATGTGCGGGCCGACAATCACGTCATAATGACGGATATCGACAGCTTCTTTTTTAGCCATTGAAGCGCGCCTCCAGCTTTTCTACCGCTGCGCGCGTCAGCACCAGGGTTTCATGGTTCAGGATGTCGTAAACATTGGCACCGGCAGCTGGCATCACGTTCAGACGCGGAATGTTGGAAGATGCCTTGCTGAACATTTCGTTCACCGAGTCACCGTCCATCACCAGGGTCGACTTGCCAAAACCAAGCTTCGAAATATTGGCCAGAAGCGACTTCGTCTTCAGGTCCTTCATCTCGATATTTTCAAGCACGATCAGATTTTCGTTCTTGGCCTTGTCGCTCAGCGCCATTTTCAGACCGAGAGCACGAACCTTCTTGTTCAGCGACGGGTTGAAATCACGCTTGCGCGCACCGTGGGCTTTACCACCACCAATGAAAATCGGAGCACGACGATCGCCATGACGAGCGGTACCGCCGCCCTTCTGATTGCCGTACTTTTTACCGGTACGAGCGATGTCTGCGCGCTCGCGGGTCGGACGGGCCGTGCCACGTGCCTTTTCGCGCTGCCAGTTCACGACACGGTGCAATATATCTGCACGCGCTTCGATACCGAAAACGTCATCGTTCAATTCGATGTCGCCCTTGGCCTTGGCGTCGAGGGTTATCACTTTCAATTTCATGGCTTAGCCCTCCTTCCCTGCATCATCTGCGGCATCGGATTTTTCTTCCGCCGGCGTTTCTGCAGGCGCTTCGGCTGCTGCCGCTATTTCTGCATCGGTCGGACCAGCCGGAGTTTCGATCGCAGCATCCGCCTCGATCATCCCTGCCGGCGCTTCTTCGGTAGCCGTTTCATCGGCGTTGCGGCGCATCGCACCCGGGAATGGAACGCCTTCGGGAAGAGCAACTTTCACTGCATCTTTCACGAGAAGCCAGCCACCCTTGGAACCGGGAACGCTGCCACGCACGAAGATCAGGCCGCGAGCGGCGTCTGTACGGACGATTTCCAGATTTTGCTGGGTGCGGTTTTTCGCGCCCATGTGACCGGCCATCTTCTTGCCCTTGAACACCTTGCCCGGATCCTGGTTCTGACCAGTCGAACCGTGGGCACGGTGAGAGATGGAGACACCGTGGGTTGCGCGCATGCCGCCGAAACCCCAACGCTTCATCGCACCGGCAAAGCCCTTACCCTGGGTAACACCCTGGATATCGACCATCTGGCCGGCAATGAAATGATCAGCGGTTACGGTGGCACCGATAGGGAGCAAAGCATCTTCGCTATCGACCCGGAATTCGGCAACACGCGCCTTTGGCTCAACTTCTGCCTTGGCAAAAGCTTCACGCTGCGGCTTGTTTACATTTTTCGCTTTACGGGCGCCGGCACCGAGCTGGACAGCAAAATAGCCATCACGCTCCTTGTTACGAGCACCAACAACCTGACATTCTTCCAGGGAAAGAACGGTAACCGGCACATGCCGTCCGTCTTCCTGAAACAAGCGGGTCATCCCCATTTTTTTCGCGATCACGCCTGTACGCACGATCAATCTCCTTCACAGAGGCCGAACGAACCATTTCGTCCGGCTTGCCAACCCAAATTGTCATGCGTCACCCCGTCCGGGCTGTAATAGTTCCGAGGAAATCGGAACGAGACGGAGGACGCTGCCCGGTTAAAACCGGCGGTATCCTGTCATTTATCAGCCTCCGCACTAGCGGAGACCGATCAAGTGGCTCAGGCCAGCTTGATCTCGACATTTACACCGGCAGCAAGGTCGAGCTTCATCAAAGCGTCAACAGTCTGCGGCGTGGGCTGCACGATATCGAGCAACCTTTTATAGGTCCGAACCTCGAACTGCTCACGGGACTTTTTGTCCACGTGCGGTCCACGGTTAACGGTGAATTTTTCAATGTGCGTTGGCAAAGGTATCGGGCCACGGATGAGAGCACCTGTGCGGCGCGCCGTATCAGCGATATCCCCGGTTGCCTGATCAAGAACCCGATGGTCGAATGCCTTCAAGCGAATGCGAATATTCTGCGTTTCCATGTACCTGTTACCAATGTCAAAGAGCCAAAAATAAACCGCCCCGATTTTCTAGCGAAAAGGCCGGAGCGGCGAAAATACTGGCTGCCCGAATCACCGATCCGGGCAGCGAGGCGTTCCTATATTACTTTGTTACGTTGCTGACAACCCCTGATCCAACGGTCCGTCCACCTTCGCGAATAGCGAAGCGGAGACCCGGATCCATGGCGATTGGAGCAATCAGCTTGACGCCGATCGTCACGTTGTCACCCGGCATAACCATTTCCGTGCCCTCAGGAAGGATCACTTCGCCGGTAACGTCGGTCGTACGGAAGTAGAACTGCGGACGATAGTTGGCGAAGAATGGCGTATGACGACCACCTTCGTCTTTCGACAGCACGTAAACTTCAGCCGAGAATTCGGTGTGCGGCGTGATCGAACCTGGCTTGCAAAGAACCTGGCCGCGCTCAACCGAGTCACGGTCAACGCCACGGATCAGCGCGCCGATGTTGTCGCCAGCCTGACCGGAGTCGAGCAGCTTGCGGAACATTTCAACGCCGGTAACGGT
>CAWUKF010000027.1:0-15562 GCA_963922745.1 uncultured Sphingomonadales bacterium | reverse complement strand
CACCTGCCCCTGCGCGCTGGGACTGGCGGTGCCGGCAGCACAGGTTGTTGCCTCGGGTGCTCTCCTGCGCAAGGGCGTGCTGGTCAAGGACGGCAGCGCTCTGGAACGGCTGGCCGAAGCCGATCATGTGCTGTTCGACAAGACCGGCACCCTCACCCTCGGCCACCCGGTGCCGGTCAATCTCGATGATCTGAGCCTGACCCAAAAACAAATCACATTGGCGCTGGCCCAGGCCAGCCGCCATCCGGTGAGCAAGGGCATCCGCGTCGCTTTGCTGGCACTGGATATTGAACCGGCGGCGCTCGCAGATATCCAGGAAGTGCCCGGTAAAGGCATGACCGCGATCTGGGGTGATGTGACGGTGGCGCTCGGCAAGCCCGAAAAGTCCGAAGATCATCTGTCCTGCCAGCTGACCATAGGCGGTGATATCGTCGTGCTCCAGCTGCAAGACGAAATCCGTCCGGATGCATCAGGGGCGATTGCAAGATTGCGGGCGCTGGGATTGTCAGCGTCGATCATATCCGGCGATAATGTCCGGTCGGTTGCGATGGTTTCGCGCGCCCTGGGTCTTACCGCCCATGCCGGCGCCTCGCCGCAGGACAAGGTCGAAGCGATCACCCGTCTCACCGACAGCGGTCACAAGGTGCTGATGGTCGGTGATGGCCTCAACGATGGCCCTGCCCTTGCCGCGGCCCATGTCTCGATCGCGCCTGGTTCCGCCAGCGATGTCGGCCAGCAGGCCGCCGATGCCGTGTTCACCAGCGCTTCGTTGTTGCCCGTTGCACTGTCGATCCGCGTCGCGCGCCGCACGATGCAGATCGTCCGTCAGAATTTCGCGCTCGCCATCGGCTATAATATCTGCGCCGTACCGCTGGCGCTGTCCGGGCTGGTCACGCCACTGATCGCCGCCATAGCGATGTCACTGTCCTCGCTGATCGTGGTCGGCAATGCCCTGCGTCTCAATGGCGCGGCAAAATGAGCGGTCTGGCGATCCTGATCCCGGTAGCGCTGATGATGGGGCTGATCGGGCTGACGGTCTTCTTCTGGGCGATCCGCAACGACCAGTTCGAGGATCTCGATGGCGCGGCCCGGCGGATATTGATCAACGAGGAAGACGAGCAACCATGATCATCGGAATTCGCCATTCGCAGCGCAGCCAGTGGATCATTGCCATGGTCGCGCTGCCGATCGCGTCGATGCCGGTCGCGGCGAGTTCGTCGGGGATGGAGATCACGCTCTGTTCGGCCGATGGAGCGGTGCGCACCCTGACTATTCCCGTCGACCGCGAAGATGGCGACGATCATTGCGCGAAACCCTGTCACGCCTGCCTGAACCGCAAGAAGACGGTCAAGAACCGGTAGCAGGCCTGCTTTCCTCGTCGACCTTGTCCTTTCCGGGAACATCCTCGGCTGCGAATCCGATCCGCAGCGCTTCCGCCAGGCTGCGCACGCGCAGCTTCTCCATCATGTTGGCGCGGTAGATTTCCACGGTCCGCGGCGAAATGCCGAGATCATAGGCGATGGTCTTGTTGGGATATCCCGCCATCAGGCCCTCAAGTACATCCTGTTCTCTCCCGGTCAGGCAGGCCAGCCTTACCTTCGCTTCGGAAGCAGCCATTTCCTTCAGGTCGCTGTTTTCCAGCCGTACAAACGCCTCTTCCATGGCAGCGATCAGCGCTTCCTTCTCATAGGGTTTTTCAAGAAAGTTGATCGCGCCTGCCCGCATCGCCTGCACCGCAATGTCGACGTCACCATGACCGGTCAGGATCACCACCGGCATATCAATGCCATCCTTGATCATCTGCTGCTGTACCTGCAGACCGTCCATGTCCGGCATCCGCACGTCGAGCAGTACGCAGCCCCGTTCCGCCCCCTTCGCCAGCTTCAGGAATGCGGTACCGGACTCTACCGGTTCGACCTTGAAGCCGGCGTGGCGCAGCATGAATGCTGCGGATCGCCGGACGGAATCATCGTCGTCAACGATATAGACCAGTCGTTCATTGGTCATCATCTTGCTCCTGCCCTGCCTTTTCCAGCGTGATCCGGAATATCGTTCCGCCACCCGAATTGGGTTCCGCACGGATCGACCCGCCATGCGATTCAATGATCGTCCGGCAGATCGAAAGGCCCAGTCCCATGCCATCTCCCTTGGTGCTGGCAAAAGGATCGAAAATCCTGTCTCCCAGCTCCAGGTCAATGCCGGACCCGGTATCCGATACCGCTATCTCGACCAACTCGCCGTCGATGGAGCGGACCCCGATATGCAGTTTTTTGCAGGGGCTCTCGGTCATGGACTCAATTGCGTTGCGCATCAGATTCACCATCACCTGCTGAATCTGCACCCGGTCGGCAAAGACGTGGTCGGTATCCGCCGCGATATCGATAGAGAATTCGACGCCATTTGCCTGCGCGCCGACCATCCCCAGAACCGTCGCGTCTTCCACCAGCTGGGCGATTGACAATATCTGCCGGTTGATCTCGCCGCGCGAGACGAATTCCCTGAGCCGACGAACGATGATTCCTGCCCGCAAGCTCTCGGCCACGCTTTCCTGCAGCGCTTCACGAAAAAACTCTCGGTTTTCCGACAAGTCACCATCCATCATGTCCCGCGCAGCCGACAGATAATTGGCAATTGCGGTCAGCGGTTGATTGATTTCATGCGCGAGCGAAGAAGCCAGAGTGCCGACAGCGCTCAAGCGTGAGGCGTGCGCCAGATCTGCCTGCAGCGACTGGACCTCCGCTTCTCTCTTCTTTTCCTCGGTCAGGTCGATGATGAAGCCGGTGAAATATCGCTCTTCGCCAATTTTTGCTTCACCGACTTCGAGTTGAATCGGGAAGGTGGTGCCGTCCTTCTTGCACGCAACGACGGTTCTGCCGATGCCAATGATCCGTTTTTCGCCGGTCCGCAAATATCGCTTCATATAGTCGTCATGCGCAGCTTTGTAGGGTTCCGGCATCAGGATTTCGACATTCTGACCGATTATGTCTCCCTGTTCATATCCAAACATTTTTTCGGCCGTTGCGCTGAACGAGCTGATCAGGCCATCCTCATCAATCACCACCATGGCGTCTGGTATGGTGGTCAGGATCGATTGCAATATCGAATTGGCCTGACCGAGTTTGTTTTCGGTACTTTTAAGCGCCGAAATATCCTGAAAGGATATCAATATGGTGTCGATTTCACCCTTCGAATTGGTCAAGGGTGCAAGATTGCATTGTGCCAGCATCGCACGTCCGTTCGGCAGCTCCATTTGCACTTCGATCGGCAAGATGTCTTCGGCCCCGTGAATATCAAACGCGCGCGCCATGGCTTTCTGAAAAATTGGCCGGTGAGCAGCTGCTATGAAGGATTCGGGGGCACCTGACGGCAGCTCTGTGACGCTGGATATGCCCAATATGTTCAAACCGGCAGCACTGCAGTTGATCGTCCGCAGGTTGCGATCCACAATCATGACACAATTCGGCAACCGGGACAAAACGGATTCCAGATAGGGGGGCCGTCTTCTGTCACGGGTATTGGTTTCACGCACTTGCGATGTCTATCCTTTGGCTGCCCGACCACTCTTGGCGAATGCGGGGACCCTACACAAAATGCATAGATTGCCATAAGAAAATTTGATCTGTCCTTGATGAGTTTCTTGTCCATTCAGTGCGATACAACAAGCGGGATATGGCAGCCCTTGAAGAGGTTGCGTGTTACGCCGCCAAACAGGAATTCTCGGGCTCGGCTGTGTCCATAGGCACCCATGACGATATATTCGGCCTGCACATTTTTTGCTTCCGCCACCAGCACCGCATCAACCGGGCCTTTTCCTGCCGACGGGCTGTGAAGGACCGATTTGATCCCATGATAGGCAAGATATTCCGAAGCGGCGAGTTGCGGGAGATCGTGATCCTTGTCCTCTTCCACCGTCAAAATATGCACATCGCTGGACATTTTCAGCAGCGGCACCGCGGCCCGCAGGGCGTTCCCCGATTCAAAACTGCCGTTCCAGGCGACCAGGGCCGGCCCACAGGCGTCAAATTTCTTCACATCGTCAGGTTGGACGACCACAGGAGCCGTCGCATTGAACAATACATCTCCCAATAAGCCCAGCGGCAGGGCATTGTCCCGGTCACCGCTGGCAGAGCTCAGGACAATGATGTCAACCAGAGCAGAGTTTTTCGACAGACCACGCGAAGGATCGGCATTTTCTTCGCGATAATCCCATGAAACATCCTCGCCAGCCAGCCGCTTTTCGATATCGGCGCGCAGCTTTTCATCCAGTTCGCGTGACATTCTGCTGATATCATACATCACCGACATACCGGTCACGCCATCAAAAGCCATTTGCGGGTTATAGGGATTGGCGCGCAGGCAGTGCAGATGGCCGCCCAGCGAACGGGTCAGATCCAGCGCCGCCTGCAGCCGGGCCTCAAGGCCGGTATCGTCGGCGATATATAACAGCACGGATTTCATAAAATCTCTCCTGTGACCAAATCACTCAACAGCGGGTGGTCATACGAACAGGATTAGCTGGTCAAGATCTCGCTCTATATACGGGTTTATACGGATATGGAGAGCGCTCGATCAATCCCCGATCAATGATCTATGGCGCACGTAACCTGTGCTTCTTCAGAGAATGAAGGTAGGGCCACAGCCACTGGGGTGGGACCGGAATAACAATCAATCGCCGCACTGCTCGTCAGGGGCCAGCTTCTTCCATCATACCGGCACTGGGCGTTTGCCACTGGAATGCAGTGATCAGTTCCATGATCGCCTCTTGCGCAGCGCCGTCGATTTCCTGAGGATAAGAGGCGATCAGGCGTGCGTCCCAAAAGCCATAGTCCAGCGCCGTCACGCTGAAATGCCAAGGCACACCGTCCTTGTCCCCATCAAAAATGCCTTGATAGGCAGCAATCTCGGGTCGGCCAGAGACGAAATAGTCGCCCTCGGAAACGACGGTCGGATTGGAATAATGGGAGAGCATATCTGGCTTTATAATCTGGTAATGATCTTCCGCATTCAGCTCGGCCAGATGGACAATAGCGATCTTGATTTCAATTTCATGATCCTGATAATCGCGCACATAGCCAATTTCGAAATTGTTGCCGGAAAAGTCGGTCGTCATTTCACATTGGCGGCGAAAGCCCGCGACGGAAGCGGGAAATATGAATCCGCTATCCTTGTGGATAATTGACCCTGGATCCTTATAGGCCGCGAACGGATCAAACAGCGGTGCCGATCCCATCGCACATTCCGCTTGAGCGGAACCGCTCGCAACGGTCAGCGCCAGTGCGGCGACGGATGCAAATCCAGCCAGTTTCAATGTCGCCAACATGTTAATTCCTTTCGCAGTCGATTTTTCAAACTATTCGTGACAGCTGACGACGCGAAATGGCAAGGCGCTACCATCCGTTTCCGTGATGGTCAGATATTCTCCCACTTTCAGCGGATGATCCTTCAGCCGAAAAATGGCTTCATCATCCTCTTCGCCGACCTTGTAGGAAAAAGCCCATCCCTTGGGCGAAGCGATCACAACCCCGCTCTGATCGGCCTGGCCAGGCCAGAACCGCCGCACAACCGGTCGTTTTTCGGCCTCTTTCAGCACTTCCGGTTCAATGAAGCCTTCGTCGTTCAGGGGAACCCGAAAGACATAGGCATGGGCTGACGAGCCATTGGGATGGTCAGCGGTTCGGCCCAGTTCAAGGCGGATTGTTTTCCAGGTCATAGCGCCGTTCTGGACGAGCGGAAACGCCAGCGCGATACGCAATATTGCGTAGTCGGCCCCAGTTCGGGCCAAAGCGCCCTTTCCTACATATAACCAAATAGGTTATATTTGTCTTTTAACCATGAAAGGCAATTCTCTATGTCCGATTCTCTTGATGTCGATGCGCTGATTGGCAACATAATCAGCCTCGAAGGCGATTTCTCGAACCATCCCGCAGACCGTGGCGGCCCCACGCGATGGGGCATCACCGAAGCCGTCGCCAGGGCCAATGGCTATTCCGGCGACATGCGGCATTTCCCGCGCCAGGCAGCAGTGACGATCTACAAGCGCAATTATTGGCAGCGGCCCGCTTATGACCAGGTCGCTCGATTGGCGCCGCGCGTCGCCGCTGAACTGTTCGACACCGGGATCAATATGGGCACGGGGACCGCGAGCGGTTTCCTGCAGCGGGCTCTGAACGCGCTCAACCGCGGGGAACGCGACTACAGGGATATCCTCGTCGATCAAAAGATCGGCCCCCAAACGCTGGCCGCGCTGGCAGCTTTTATCGGCAGGCGCGGCACTCGGGGAGAAGCCGTGCTCCAAAAGGCGATCGAGTCTCTCCAGGGGGCCCGCTACATCAAGCTGGCCGAAACGCGTCCGGCTAACGAGGCGTTTCTCTATGGCTGGCTGGCCAATCGTGTCGGCTGAAATCGGCCAAAAGCGATTTTGTCTTTAACACTGTAAAGTTTGTCAAGAATGGCAGCGATCTTCAGACTCTTTCTTAACTCTTTGCCGGTCCGCAAACCTCTTCTTCGCGGCACTTTCCCAAACTTAATATTGATCGAAAGGAATATTCAGCATGTCGGTTCTCTCCACACTCATCGGCCCTGTCTCCAGCATTATCGACCGGATCATTCCGGACAAGGACGCGAGAGATCGCGCCAAGCTTGAACTGCTCCGGCTCGAAGGCAGCCAGGAGCTGGAAGAAGTTCGCGTCCAGATGTCCGCCATATTGGCAGAGGCACAATCGACTGATCCTTGGACGAGCCGGGCGCGGCCCAGTTTTCTCTACGTGATGTACCTGCTGCTGCTCTGGTCCATCCCGATGGGATTGATCGCCGCGTTCCGGCCCGATGCCGCCCGCGACATCGCCAGCGGGATGAACGCCTATCTCTCGGGCATACCGGAACCGCTCTATGCCCTCTTCGGTACCGGCTATCTCGGCTATACGATGGCGCGGCAATGGGGGAAGATCCGGGGCGTTGAACGCTGATAACGGCAGAAGCAGGCTGATCTGGGCAACGATCAGCACGCGGCGCTTCAAAATTGCAGCCAGTCTGGATTCCGCCAGATTAATGCAATATTTACGAAATAAGCTTGCCATGCCCGTGTCTTTCCAGATAAAGGGGCAAGTCTAGTTCATCCAAAGGGGATATTTTAAATGACTACCGAAACCAACTTCCGCAAAATGCTCGCTGTTGCCGGCGGCCTCGCACTCGCAGTTCCTGCTCTTTCCGCATGCTCGGAACCAGCTGACGACAGCGCAGCTGTTGCGGCTGATGACACCGCTGAAGATGCTGCTGCAATGGCTGACGATGCGGCTGAAGTAGCAACCTGTGCTGCTGAAGAAGCTGGCTGCGCTGCTGAAGAAGCAACCTGCGCTGCTGCTGACGCAACGTGCGCAGCTGCTGAAGAAGTCACCGAGTAAGCTCAGCTTATTTCGCATTGAAAAATGCACTGGAAAGGCTGTTTGAGCTCACGAGCCAGATAGCTAAAGAGGGCGTCTCGCTAGTACCCAGAGTGGTACCGGCAGACGCCCCTTTCGTTCAATATCAGCACTACCCCAAGGGGGATTGCATTGCGCCGGAGAGCAAGTCGCGCTGGTTTTACCATGCGCACAAGCCGGAAGAGCGCGAAGAAGGCGAGCATGGCCATTTTCACATGTTCCTGCCGCTTTCCCTGTTCGACGATGTCGAACCCTATTACCAGCCGCCCGCGAAGCTGCCCAACGGCAAGAAAACCCAGGGCGTTGTCCATTTCGGTGCGCTGAGTTTTGGCCTTGACGGCATGCCGTTAGGCTGGTTCACCACCAATTACTGGGTCACCTACGAATATATGATGCCGGCAGACGCCATCGCGACGCAGCTGCGCCAATTCGATATGACCGGAGCACCGGGCGATCCGCTGGTGAACGACTGGCTCACCGCTGCGGTACAGCATTTCCACGACCCGATCATCGAGATGATCCGCGAGCGTGACCAGCTGCTTATGGGAAAGAAGCAGGAACTTGGCTCCGCCGTCTTTGAGAACAAGAAAGTCGAAATTCTCTCCCGACGGCCGTTCGATTTCTAGTGATCAAACCCCGGATTAGTGCGCTGTAACTTCCGCATCAGACCGGGCCAGATCAGATTGTCGCCGAGCCCCTTCTGGAACGCCATGGCAGACTGTTGGCGCACTCGATGCCCCATTTCCACGCTGTCTTCATGCAAATGCTCCTCGCCACCGACCGCCTGCGCCAGGATCTGCGTCTTGCAGGCATTCTCGAGCAGATACATGCGCAGAAAGGCAATGGCGCAGTTCTGTCCCAGAGTCAGCGTACCGTGATTGCGCAGGATCAGCAGGCTGTTGTCACCAAGATCGTTGATCAGTCGATCCCGCTCATCCAGATCAAGCGCGACGCCTTCATAGTCATGATAGGCCAGGTCGTCATGGATTTGCATGGAAAATTGGGTGTAGCGCCGCAATCCGGCCTTCTGGACTGACACGGCGATACCATAGGGGGTATGGACGTGGATAACACAACCCGCATCTTCACGGGCGCTGTGCACAGCGCTATGAATGGTAAAACCGGCCGGGTTGATGAAATAGGGCGTGTCCTGCTTGATATTGCCCTCAAGATCGATCTTCACCAGCGACGATGCCGTCATCTCGTCGAACAGCACACCATAGGGGTTGATGAGAAACCGCTCTTCCCCGTCTTCATCAGGCAAGCGGGCGGAAATATGGGTGAACACCAGATCTGTCCACGCGTGCATCGCGCAGAGCCGGTAGGTCGCGGCCAGTTCACAGCGAATCTGCCATTCTACATCCGAAACCTTGCCCTTCAGGGTCTCTATGTCATGCGGGTCGGGGATGGAAAAACCGGGCCCCACCCCGATTGCGGATTCACTATTCTGAATCGCCGTCGCCATGTTCAGTTCCTCTCCTAACAATATCGGCCTGCAATCTGACACGCCTAGCGGCCATTCGCAATCAATCTGTCGCTTGCCGCCGCTTCAGCAGGATTAAACTACTTGGTAGCGGGACGATCCAGTTCCGGCCCGATTGTCGAACCGCAGCTTCCTGGAAGCCCGCAGATCGACAGTCGCTCTGCCGAGCCAGTCATCGCAAATACTGATGTCCCGTGAGATTTCCGAAAAGCTCAGGTCGAGCACGATGCCGGTATTTGCTTGCCGGGCCGCAGTTAGAATTTCCTGGGTCGCGGCCCGGGCCTGCGCCTTGTCAGAACCGGTAAGAAGAACAGCAAATTGCGTGCCTCCCATCCGTCCGACGCAGTCGGTGGGTCTCAGACGTGTCATCAGCGACTTTATGATCGCAACCAACAGCCTGTTTCCCGACGCGCGGTCAGGTCGGCGGTCCACCATCTGATACAGGTCAATATCAAAAAGGATCAGGGTACTGAGTATGTTTTGTCGGCCATAAAGCGAGATTGCTTTGCGCACTTCCACCGAGAACCCGCTCCGCGTCAGGGCACCGGTGAGGCGATCCTTGTCCGACTGTTGTCGCATTTCCAGTTCGTGAACAACAAGTTCGCCGAGGTCTCCCAATAGCACGACATTGGGATCTTTGAACTTTCTCGGCACGATGTCCATGCCGCAAAGCGATCCAATGCGATGTCCATCCGGTGTCGTGAGAGGCACGCCCACGTAGCTGCAAATAAATGGCTCCCCCACGACAAACGGATTGTCGCAGAACAATATGCTCTGGGGCGCATTTTCTATGATCAGGGGGCCGGCTTGCCTGATCGTATGGTTGCAGAAGGTTATGTCCCTGGCCGTTTCAGACACATCAAACCCGATTTTGGATTTGAACCACTGGCGGTTCCCATCAATCAAGGAGATTGCGGCCATGGGAACGTCGAGCGCCAGACTGGCGGCCCTGGTAATATGGTCAAAACAAAATTCTTCGGGAGTATCCAGAACATCATATCGCTCAAGAGCAAACTGCCGAGCAGCTTCCGCCTCGAATTGGAAGCGGTCTTTTACCCACATTATACTATCCATTCTTTGTTCACTAACCCAAGGGGAAACGGTCCGGGCGTCATTATCCTAAGGCTAGTTATGCGAGTTTAGGGTAACATAGAGTAAATTTTACCATCGAATCCACAAACCGGATCCGTCCGAAGGGGACCGCCCCCTCCACAAATCCTGATTGCCTCAATCCGAAGCCAGGACCCGCCGCAGAACGGCGTCCTTTCCCCTCAGTGCTGCCTATTGCAAGTCATGGTTAACCGGGCCCGTGAATAACCGTTCATTATCCTACTGGAACAGACCAAGGATAAAATCATGACAGCCGGCGCCCACCTGCCATCAGATTCCCAAAACGATATCGTCTTGGACGATTTCCGCGCTAACAGACGAGTAGCGGTTTCTGCAGAACTATTCATTCGCCAGTCGAGCACCCAACTGTTCAGGACCACCTTGTCAGATATTTCCGTCACGGGCTTCAAAATGGAAAGTTGTACGAGCCTAAATGCAGACCAACTGGTCTTTGTGACCTTGCCTGGGCTTCAAACGCTGGCGGCCCGAATTATTTGGGAAGACTATCACGACTACGGCTGCAGGTTTACAGCGCCATTGCATCCGGCGGTGCTGGACCACGTCGTCTCTGCCCTCAGGGTATTTTAACGAGGCTTTTGACCAAGGCTCCTGACGATGATAGCGGGCTTTTCGCTTGCTGCCGGTACGAAAATTTATGCCCGCTATTCTTATCTTCCGGCCTTTCCATCCGCCGAATTTGACCGAATAATCGCCTTGGGAAAACTGCGACAACCATATTTACCACTATGATTTTGAATAATTCCCGCCCGAACATCATTGAACAGCGCTGAAAATACGGCTAGGTAGAAAGCTGCCAATGGTGGCCAGACCGGGGGTTAGAAAATTGCATTACTGCAGTAATGAACCAGGGCTGTGGCAATGAACGATCTCGAGGCAGAATTAGCCGAGGTCCGGCTGACTATCGAACAGGCAATCGAAAAATTTCAAATTCTCGACAGAAGAATTTCGGGCGAGGTGGAGCAGCCACCCAGCGAACAGGATTTTCCTGACGATCAGTTCAATCATGTGGATCTCATTGGTCGTGCCGAGAAATATTTGCAATGGGGCCGGCTGAAATCCCAGATTCTGGACACCGGAAACGGCCTGTTTGCCAATTCCTGCTGGAACATGTGCCTGGACGTATTCCTTTGCGACCTGAAAGACCAGAGGGTTTCGGTTTCGTCGATCGCTCATAGTTCCGGCATTCCGATGACCACAGCGATGAGATATATCAACGTGATGGTAGAACAGGGTTTGCTGGAAAAAACTCCCAATGCCGCCGACAACCGAATGATCTTCGTTTCGGTTTCGGAGGACTGTTCGGAAAAGATCAAAGAACTTTTGATGCGTGCGCCCTTCTAGACCGCTGCGCGGGCGAAGGTCGTTCGGCCAGATTGGCAAGAACTGCGACGGCATCAGTCGCCGCATTCGAATTATCCGGTCATTTGATTAACCTTTATTTAACCACCTTGGCGCAATTCAGACGTTACCAGGTGACGGTTCGAAGATTGCGGGATCTTCGAACCACCCTTCTCCGGAGATCCGGAGAAGGTGGGGGACAATGTGATCTGGGTGTTCAATGACCAATGGGAACTTAGAGGCGCTGCTTGCAGAGAAGCTTATCGGCAACAGTCCGAAAATGCAGCAGTTGCGCAGAATTATAAAATTTGCAGGGCATTGCAATAGCTCGATCATGATTACGGGCCCCTCGGGCAGCGGTAAGGAAGTGGTAGCCGAAGCGATCCACTTGATGTCCGACCGTTGCAACGCCGCCAATATCGCCGTGAACTGCGGTGCATTGCCCGAACAGCTAATTGAATCGGAGCTTTTCGGCCACGAAAAGGGCAGCTTTACCGGTGCCGTAAACCAGCATATCGGATTGTTCGAGCAGGCCGACAAAGGCACAATTTTCCTCGACGAGATCGGCGACATGCCGATCAACATGCAGGTCAAGTTGCTGCGGGTGCTGGAAACGCGGATCATCAACCGGGTCGGCGGCAATCGCAATATCCCTATCGACGTCAGGGTCGTCGCCGCAACCCATAAAAGCTTGGGCGAATGCATTGAGAACAAGGCGTTCCGCGAAGATCTTTACTATCGCCTCTGCGTCGTGCCGATCGAAGTGCCTGCACTGAACGAACGGTCGGAAGATATTCCGGACCTTGTCGAGCATTTCCTGAAGAAACAGGAGGGACGCAATCCCCTTCCCGTCTTTACCGCAGATGCCCTTGCCGCCATGCAAAGCTACAGCTGGCCCGGCAATGTTAGGGAACTGCGCAACGTGGTGGAACGCGCAGGGGTCTTCTTTGCCGGTCAGCAGGTCTCCGCATCGGACGTCGCCATGCTGGTGCAGTCTGATATCGCACCGGCTACGCGTCCGGCAGACCCGCTTTCGTCGAGTGCGGCTTTCTCTGGTGCGAATGATCGGGTCGCCCCGGTTCCAGTAGAGGCCGCTACCGTTCGGAACGATGACACAAATAATGTCGTCAAAGATCTGAATGCCCATCTCCAGCGCGAGGAACGCCGCATCATTCTGCATGCTCTCGACGTCTCGCACGGCATCGTGTCGCAGGCTGCCCGCTCGATCAACATAAAGCGGACAACGCTGATCGACAAAATGCGCAAGCACAATATCGACTGGCAAATCGAAGACCGCCCAATGTATCAGATTGCAGTCTAGCTTCGACGTTTTGCCTCAGCGAAACGGAGCGATTGCGGCCCAGGCCTTTTCGATTTCGTGAATCATCTCGCGCGCCGACTCAACCCGCTCGATGCAATTTTCCCTTCCTTCCATCTGGATGCGCTTGGCAGCTTCGGTGTAGATGATGTGCAAGGTCTGTGAAAGATCACCGGCCACTTCGAAATTCAGCGACTCATCAAGTCCATTGAGGATCGCAAGCGCTTTGGCCCGGTACTGGAAAATACGCGCATCATCGCCGCGCCGAGCGCTTTCGATCATCAGGTTCAGTGTTTCGCGCAACTCCTCGAACAGCACCGCAACCAGTTCATACGGGTCGGCTGCCAGGACGCGGCTCTCCTTCGCCACGGACTGGTAGCAAGAGGCTCTTTGAATTCTCGACTGAAATGTCATATTAGGTGTTTTCCCAGATCAATTGTTATTATTATTGTAAGAGGCAAATTGCTGCTCCATGTACGACTGTGTAGATCGAAGAATGGAGAGCTGGCGCTCGAGACCGTTAAAGGTCGTTTCCAGCTGCTCCCGCAGCCTTTCCCCATCCTCGTTGATCTTTATACGCGCTTCCGCGATCGACTCTCTGATCGCTTCCAACCGCTTCTGAGCGACCGTCAGAGCCCCGCTGTCTTCGGTCAGGGCGTTAGAGATAGCATCCAGCGCGCCGGACAGGCCAATCTGGGATTCGCTCGTTACCGCCGGTTCAAGCATCAATTTTACCGCCCCGCTATCCGCTGCGAGCGCAGCGTCGAGCCGGACATTGTCAATGCTCAATGTCCCGTCGTTCCCGGTGCGAACACCGATGTCGGCCAGCGTCTTGAAATCTCCTGCGTCGGTGAGACGGGTTGAGGTGAGCTGGCTGAGTCTGCGGATCACTTCTCGCGCGCCACGATCTCCCGCCAGCGGACCACTACTGTCTCCACCCAGACCGGGGGCGGTCGCGCTGTTCAGCGACCGGCGGAGTTCATTATAAGCAGCGACAAACTCTGTGACCAAGCCCTTGACATCCAAAGGCTCCGATGACCCACTGATGGTAAAGGAGGTACCCGCCTGCTCCGCCAGCAGGGAGAGTTCGACCCCGGGGATAGCACCTGTCACAGTGTTGCTGGTGTTGGTGAGCGTGATGTTATCGACCTTGATTATGCTGTCGGCGGCGCCAGCAATATTTGTCAGGTTCATCGCGGGCGATATCCCGCCCTGTGTCACAGTAAACGCGTTTTCGAGTCCTTCCTGCGCTTCCATCACCAAGCGCGCACCAGTCTTGTCTGTCAAAATCATGGCAGTCACACCACTGTTGCTGGCGTTGATGGCATCGCGCATGCCGGCGAGGCTGTTGTTGGTGCTGTCGATGAGCACATCAAAACTGCCGCCGCCGTTGGTAATGGTCAGGGTCCGCTCTCCCACCGGATCGGAAGCACTGGTAAAGACGTCCGAAATCTCACGCTGGGCCACCGCAATTTGTACAACTTCCACCGAAACCGGAAGACCCTCAGGACGTCCGCCGTCCAGAACTTTGGCCGTTGCGAGATCCTGGCGCCCTGAAAGCAGGTCGCCCACAAAACCCTGACCGTTCAGGGTCTCTTTGACGGCAGCGGCGAAAGTCGTTAGCGCGGATTGAGTAGCAGCCATCGCGGAAATGCGCGACGAGTTGACCTGCGACCGCTGATTAAGTTGATTGAGCTTCGCTCCCTGGGTTGCAGCAAGAAGGTCTGTCACCAGCTGCGTCGTGTTGATACCTGACCCGGCCCCCAGACTATTTACGATATTTCCGTACATGATAGACTTCCTTTGGGTATTTTACGGCAGCGACGGACACAAATTAATGACCATTTTCATTCTGAAAATCAGGCCATGCGAGAGCCGTCGGTGTCGAACCTGACATCCTCCGGCAACGAGATATTCGGTTTATTGACAGGACTGATCAGCTTGGCATCCAGTTGGATCAGGAAGCTCAGGATCATTGCGACTGCCGCATACAAGCGGTCATCAATCACATCGCCGACATTGGAAGTAAAATAGAGCGAACGGGTCAGTTCCGGATATTCCAGAACGGGCTTGGAAAGATCGTTGGCCATTTCACGCATCGCGAGAGCAATCGCGTCGCATCCTTTGGCAAGCACGACCGGTGCAGCGTCCCGTTCCCGATCATAGCGAAGCGCGACCGCGAAATGGGTAGGATTGACCATGATCACGGTAGCTTCGGCAATCGCCTTGCGGGTAGAATCGTTCAGCATTTCGGCGCGCCGCTGCCGCTGGATGGCGCGGGTATCGGGAGAGCCCTCGCTCTCCTTGTGCTCATCCTTGATTTCCTGTTTGGTCATCTTCAGGCGCTTGCCGCGCTGGAACAGCTGAATCGGCACGTCGATCATCGCTATCAGCACCATGCTCACACATATCCCCACCAAAAGCTTCATGAAGAGCGAGGAAAAGCTTTCGATCGCCTGATTGAGATCTTGGGCAGCGAGCTGCGCAATCTGATCGAGGTGGACATAAAGGATCGACCCCCCGACAGTGCCGATCAAGATCACCTTCATCATCGACTTGCCCAGTTCCATCACACCGTTGGTACCGAATATCCGCTGCAGGCCCTTGATCGGATCCAGCTTGGATGGCTTTGGCTTCATCGCTGACCACCGGAACCCGAGCGATCCCAGCATGGCCGGCGCGGCAATCGCCGCGATCATCAGCAACAAGAAAAGGCTCATGAATTCGGGCATGATGCTGGATACAAGCGCTGCACTGCGGCCTCCGACATCAAAGGCCTCGATGTCCTGGGGCTGGATGATCAGCGCGTCCGTCACCATCTCGGCCAAGGCCGAGAAGAGCAGGCCACCGAACATCAGGAATGCACCGGTCCCG
>CAWUKF010000026.1:0-15809 GCA_963922745.1 uncultured Sphingomonadales bacterium | reverse complement strand
CCCGCGCCGAGACCCTGTCCGGCCTGTGCGGCCTCGGCGATCTGGTGCTGACCTGTTCCTCGACCAGTTCCCGCAATTTCTCGCTGGGCCGGGGCCTGGGCGAAGGCCGCTCGGCCGAATCGCTGCTGTCGGACCGGACCACGGTTGCCGAGGGTGCCTCGACCGCGCCGGTGCTTCAGCAAGATGCGAAGGCGCGGCAGGTCGATATGCCGATCGTCGATGCGGTATGTGCGCTGCTTGCCGGCCAGACGGATGTTCAGTCTGTGGTCACCCGGCTCATGACACGGCCTCTGGTTTCGGAACGCCAGTAGCCCAAAGGCATGTTGATGACAAATTTGCGAAATTGCTATAGACGTTTCCGCTTGGCGCAAACCGGCCGGAGAAGGTTTTGAACAGTCCTGAACCATCAGGCGTGGCTGGTACAGCGCCATTGGATGGCGAACCGCCTGCCGACAAGAGCAAGGAAGACATTGCCGCGCTGGCCAAGGGCGGGCGGACCAATATTTTCGGCTTCCTGCTGCGGCTGGCTGCGCGCCTGCCGTTTCTGTTCATCGCCGGCCGGATTTACGGCGCGGATGCGCTGGGGCGTTTCGCCTATGCGATCCTGGTCGTGGAATTTGCGGCGCAACTCGCCACGCTTGGGCTCAAGCGCGGACTGGCGGCGCAGCTGAGCAAGACCAGCAGACCGCATGTACATGTCGTATGGGATGGCCTGCTGGTCAGCTTTCTGGCTTCGGCCGTTGCCGCAGCGATCCTTATCACCTTCCCCTTCATCATGTTCCCCAATAGCGCGATAAACGGTCTCGACCGCTTTCTTCCGCTGGTCATCTTCACCATCGTCGGAGCGGACATTGCCCTTGCCGCCCTCGCCTATCGCTACGATATCGGGGCGACGGTACGCGCCCGGTCGATCGTCGAGCCGTGGACGATCAGCATCGCCGCCTTTCTCTTCTCCTATTACTCGCTGCGCGACGGCCTGATCCTGTCCTATGTCGCGTCGATGCTTGCCGCTCTGATCGCATCGCTCTGGCCGCTGTTCAAAAGCTATGGCCTGCCCTGGGGCTGGCGGCCGGAACCCGGCAAGATTGCGAAGATTGCCCGGCTCAACATGCCGCTTGCCGCTGCCGATGCCGCGGAATGGGGGTCACGCCGACTGGATCTGGCGATCCTCGGCCTGTTCGCCTCTCCGGCGATTGTCGGCGTCTACTATATCGCCCAGCAGGTCGCCAGCCTGCCGCAAAAGCTCAAGACCAGCTTCGATCCCATTCTCGGCCCCGTGATCACCCGCAATCTCGCAGACGGCAATATGAAGGCCATCGCCAGCCAGGTCAGCCAAGTCGGCTACTGGATCATTGCCGCCCAGATCGGCATCGCCCTGGCGCTGGCGATCCCGGGAGAAGCGGTCATGGGTCTGGTCGGTCCGAATTTCGTCGGCGGAACCGGCGCGCTAGCCTTCCTGCTCGCCGCCGAGGCGGTAGCGGCAACCGCGGTCGTTAGCGAATCCGCCCTGGTCTATATCGCGCGCCATCGCAATCTGCTGATCTCGCTGTCGATGCTGCTGCTGCAGGCCGCGCTCAGCGTCGCCTTCATCCAGATCACCCTCTATTTGGGCTGGGGTCCCCTGTTCCAGGCGGCTGCCGTTGCCGCGGCGCTGATGGTGGCGCTCGCCTATGCCTCGGTGGTAAAAGCGATTTTCCTTTCGAAGCTGCTCGGCGCATCGGTCAATGGCTGGCGCTGGACCTTGTTGATCGCGATCGGCGTCGCCGGCGCGATCGGCTATCTTGCCACCCATTTACCCGAATGGGCGGAACTGATCATCGGCATCCCGATGATCCTCGGCAGCTATGCCTGGGTCATCTGGAAATGGGGCTTTGGTCCGGAAGACCGGACATTGTTCAAGATGAAAAGCTGATCAGCCGAGCCGGGCGTCCACCAGCGCCTTCAGATCAGCTTCCGGCCGGGCACCATAATGGGAAATGACTTCCGCCGCCGCAATCGCGCCCATCGTCAGGCAATCCTCCATCGAGCGCTGCTCGACATAACCGCTCAGAAAACCGGCGGCGAACAGGTCGCCCGCGCCGGTGGTGTCGATGATCTGGTCTACCGGCTCCGCCGCGACGGCGGTGGTCTTGCCGTCGCGGACCGCAATCGCGCCCTTTTCGCTGCGCGTCACCACTAGGGTCTCGACCTTGGCGGCCGTCTCTGCCACCGCAGTGTCAAAATCCTCGGTTTCCGCCAACATCAGGACTTCCGCTTCATTGGCGAACAGGATATCGATCTTGCCGCCGTCGATCAGTTCCCGGAATTCCGCCCGGTGCCGGTCGACGCAGAATGTATCCGACAGGGTGAATGCAACCTTCCGCTCGTGTTTCCTGGCGATGTCGATCCCCAGCGCCATTGCCGCCTTCGGCTCTTCGGCATCCCACAGATAGCCTTCCAGATAGAGGATGGCACCGCTCGCGATCAGATCCGCGTCGACGGCCGCTGGCGGGAGAAACTGTGAAGCACCGAGGAATGTGTTCATCGTCCGCTGAGCATCCTGCGTGACAAAGATCAGGCAGCGCGCGGTTGGCGGTTCCTTGCCGAGAGGCGGAACATCAAAATCGATTCCCGTAGCGCGAATGTCATGGGCAAAAACTTCGCCCAGCTGGTCATCGGCAACCTGCGCGATCAATGCGCACTGACGTCCCAGGGTCGACGCGCCGGCCAGGGTATTGGCACCGGAACCACCGCTGATTTCGCGCGCCGGTCCCATGTCGCGATACAATTCCTGCGCCCGGTTGGCATCGATCAGCGCCATGCTGCCCTTGACCAGCTGCTCCTCATCCAGAAATTCGTCGCTGGCCTGTGCGATCACGTCGACAATTGCATTGCCGATCGCGACAATATCATAACGGGCTTCGGTGCTCATAAAAATCCTCTGGGCGCAGTTTCAATGGTTGGGGACGCGTTAGGGCCTTGCCCACTTGCCATCAAGCAGAATTGACGCTGGCAAGACAAACGTGACATGAGGCAGGAATGATACAGGCTTTCACCCGCTCGCTTGCGCAGCTTGCTGACCGCGCCATCCTGACAATTCTGCTCAAGGTCATATTGCTGACCATCCTCCTGTTTGCCCTGTTCGGGGTAGTGGCCTATTTCGGGCTGCTTTGGCTGTTTGCCTGGCTGGGATGGACGGGCGGAGGATTTGCCGCCGCAACCACCGCGGCGCTCATCGCCATTTTTACCGGCCTGCTGCTGTTCCGGATCGTTGCCGTTTTCGTTCTCAACATCTTTTCGGACGATATCGTCGATGCGGTCGAACGGCGTTATTATCCGAAACAGGCGGAAACGGCGAAACCGCCGAGCTATGCGCTGGGCATCAGAATGGGGCTGGCATCGACCGGTCGGGCCCTCGGCTATAACCTATTGGCCGCGCCGCTCTATATCGTGCTGCTGGTCACCGGCATTGGTGCCCCGATCGCGTTTTTCGCCGTCAACGGCATCTTGCTCGGTCGCGATCTGCAGGACATGGTCGCTGCGCGCCACGCCACCGATTATCGCAATCTGGCAGCCGCATGGAGCCTTCCCAAGGTTCAGCGTTTTATCCTCGGCCTGATCGCCGCCCTGCTGCTGGCCATCCCTTTCGTCAATTTTCTTGCGCCGGTTTTGGGAGCCGCTATGGCTACCCATCTGGTACATGGGAAGAAGGACAAGCAAAGACCATGAAGGCCAAATTTCTGATATTGTTCAGCCTGCCGGCACTGGCCGCCTGCGCCTCGACAACGGCAACAACGAGGAGCGGCCCCAGCCTGCCAGCTGTTTCGGGCTCGCCGCTCAGTTCCGTCGCTGGCCTGGAAATAGTCATGGGCAAGACCGCCGACCAGCTCACCCGCCTGTTCGGCAATCCGCAGCTGGACATATCCGAGCCACCGGCCCGCAAACTGCAATTCTCCAGCGGCGCGTGCATCCTGGATGCCTATCTCTATCCGCAGGAATCCGGAGGGGCTCAGCGTGTAACCCATATCGATACTCGCCGCAGCGACGGTGCCGCAGTCGATCGGGTTAGCTGCGTCAACGCCTTGCGGCTACGCTGAGACCAGCTGGTCGAGCGCCCAGCCGGCCGCTTCCCGGACAACCTCATCAGCATCTTCCAGCAACGCCTTGGCCGGCGCGATCAAGGCCGCGTCACCACTGTTTCCCGCCGCGATCAGCGCATTGCGCACCATCCGGTTGCGACCGCTGCGCTTGATCGGTGACCCGGAAAAAACCTGCCGAAACCCGGCATCGTCGAGCGCCAGTATATCGGCCAAGGCAGGGGCCGCCAGTTCGGCGCGCGGCAGAAACGCCTTGTTGGCGGCACCCGCCTGCGCAAATTTATTCCACGGGCAGACCGCGAGGCAATCGTCGCAGCCATAGATATGATTGCCGATAGCCTTGCGATATTCGCGCGGGATCGGCCCGTTGTGCTCGATCGTCAGATAGGAGATGCAGGCCCGGGCATCGAGCTGATAGGGCGCGGGAAAGGCGTTGGTCGGACAGATGTCCTGACAGGCTGAGCAGCTGCCGCAGCGGTCTTTGCCCGGTGTCGAGACTTCCATCTCCAAGGTCGTGTAAATCGCCCCGAGAAACAGCCAGCTGCCATGCTCGCGGCTGACGACATTGGTGTGCTTGCCCTGCCAGCCGAGGCCGGCGGCTTCGGCGAGCGGTTTTTCCATCACCGGCGCGGTGTCGACGAACACCTTCACCTCGCCGCCTGCCTCGGCGACCAGCCAGCCGGCGGTGCGCTTCAGCGCGCCCTTGACGACATCGTGATAGTCCTTGCCCTGCGCGTAGACCGATATGCGACCGTGATCAGACACGTCTTCCAGCGCAAACGGATCCCTCGCCGGTGCATAGCTCATGCCCAGCACAACCACGGATTGCACTTCCGGCCAGAGCGTCCTGGGATCGGCTCGCTCATCCGCCCGGTTGGCCATCCAGATCATGTCGCCCTGGCGGCCTTCGGACAGCCACCGTTGCAGTCGCTTTCGGGTTTCCGGGGCCAGTGTCGCGGGCGCAATGCCGACGGCCGAAAACCCCTCTTCCTTCGCCTTTTTTTCCAGCGCTTTGGCCAATCTTAACTTGTCATCTGGCATAGCCTGTCCCTATCAAACACTCCTGTCCGATATGAAAGCCGTAAATGCACGCGCCCGATCCAGATTTTGCCATCGAAACCCGGAATATCGTCAAGCGATTCGATGGCGAAGCCGCCGTCGACGGGATTGACCTGACGATCAGGAAGGGCAGTATTTTCGGGATTTTGGGCCCCAATGGTGCCGGCAAGACCACGACCCTGCGCATGCTGCTCGGGATCATTGATCCGGACGAGGGCGAACGCTTCCTGCTCGGCTCGCCAGACCCGATTTCGAAGGCGCACCAGGTCGGCTATCTGCCAGAGGAGCGCGGGCTCTACCAGTCGATGAAGGCCTATGATGCAATCGCATTCATGGGCGCGCTGCGCGGCTTGCCTTTGGCCGAAGGGCGAAAGCGTGGTCGAACGATGATGGAAGATCATGGTCTCGGCGAGGCCGTCGACAAGCAGATCCGGCAATTGTCCAAGGGCATGGCCCAGACGGTGCAATTGCTCGGCACGCTGGTGCATGATCCCGACCTGATCATCCTCGACGAGCCCTTTTCCGGCCTCGACGCGCTCAACCAGGGCAAGCTGGAGCGGCTGATCCGCGACCAGGCCGACAAGGGGGTGACCGTGATCTTCTCCACCCATGTCATCGCCCATGCCGAACGGCTGTGCGAGGAAATCGCGATCATCGCCGATGGCAAGATCCCGTTCAGGGGCAAGGTATCCACCGCCCGTGACCGGCTTCGGCCGCAGGTCCATCTCGAGACACGCAATCTTGACGGTCCGTGGCGCACGGCAATCCCTGCCGACTGTCAGCCGCTGGGCCACAACTGGCATTTCACCCTGCCGGAAAGCGGCGTCGAGCCGCTACTGCACGCCCTGGTCGAAGGGGGTGCCGGCATCGAATCTCTGTCGATCGAACGGCCGGGACTGCACGATGCCTTCGTCCAGATCGCCGGTGAAGCGGTGGCCCGCAAGATGGAAGACGATGCCGCAAACAACAGCGGAGAGGATGCCGTATGATCGAGACCGTCCGCGCCGCTTTTGTCATCGCCCGCCGCGATTTCACCGCGATCATCTTTTCCAAATCCTTCTTTTTCTTTCTGCTCGGACCACTGTTTCCGCTCGGAATCGGTATCGCCGCCGGCAACCTCGGTTCGCAGGTCACCCGTGATATAGAAACCACCACCATCGGGGTTGTGCTGAGCCCGGAAGAGACCGAGAAACTGCTGGCTACGCGGTCCCGCCTCGCGCGCAGTCTCGGTTCCAAAGCCCTTCCGGAACTGATCATATTGAGCACTGTAGAGGACCGGGAAGCGGATATCGTTGCAAAACTAGACAGCGACAAATCGATCAACGCGATCCTATCCGGCACGCTGGCCAAGCCGGTTCTCACTGGCTCTGAACGGGACGTCGGCAAATGGCAGGGCAAAATTTCGTTGCTCGCGGAGACGGCTCTGGCGCAGCCCGTCCCGGTTGAAATCGAGACACGACTGGTCGGGCAGACCGGCAGCTCCAGCGAACGCGGTCAATTGCTGACCGCGCAGGGCGGTCAGGCGATCCTGATCCTGCTGACGATGATCCTGGCGGGCATGGTCCTGTCCAACCTGGTCGAGGAAAAAACCAATAAGATCATCGAAATTCTCGCCGCGGCCATACCGATGGACGCGATCTTTCTCGGCAAGCTGTTCGCGATGCTGGGCATGGCCCTCGTCGGTATCGCGGTGTGGAGCTCGATGGGTCTGGCCGGCGCGCTTGTCTTTGGCGGCAACTGGAACGCCCTGCCCGTGCCAGCGGTGGGCTGGCCGCTGTTCATCCTTCTGATGATATTATACTTCTCGATGGCCTATCTGCTGCTTGGCTCGCTGTTTCTCGGCATCGGCGCGATGGCAACGACCGTGCGCGAGGTGCAGACCCTGTCGATGCCGGTCACCATGGGGCAATTGCTGGTCTTCTTTCTCGCCTATTCCTCGATCACCAAGCTGGGCGAGCCGGCCGAGTGGTTCGCCGTTCTATTTCCGTTCAGTTCGCCCTTTGCAATGATCGCGCGGGCTGCGCAGATGGACAATGTCTGGCAGCACGGGCTGGCGCTTGTTTGGCAGGCGATTTTCACGATGATCATCATCCGCTTCTCGGTGATGCTGTTCCGCCGCAATGTGATGAAATCGGGCCCGGCGGCACGGAGGAAAAGCCTGTTCGCTCGGATCACCGGAAAATAATCTCGCGATATACGCCATTTGCCGAAAAGACATTGACATTGCTGTCAATAGCGGCAGATTGAGCCAGTTTTGAAACGCAACCGATTGCAACAACAAGCAACGGCAGGAGAGAATTATGGCGTCCGTTCCTCAAATCGACCTCGGCAATCTGACCACGTCCCCGACAGCGGACGAAGCGCTCGAGGCCTGGTACAAGCGCAATCCTCCGATGGCGGATTCCGAAGCCAACCCTTGGGATGTCAGCCGCCCGGAACTGTACAGCAAGGATCTGTGGCGCAAGCCCTTTGCCGAAATGCGGGCGCAGGCGCCGATCAACAAGATCGAGGGCGGCGCGCATGGCGATTTCTGGAACATCACCACCTACAAGCCGATCCAGCATGTCGAGGCCCTGCCCGATATTTATTCTTCCGATGTTGCCCATGGCGGCATCACCATTGCCGAACCAGACTTCGACGATTCGGATTTCCAGTTGCCGATGTTCATCGCCATGGACCGGCCGAAACATACCGGCCAGCGCCGCACCGTCGCACCGGCCTTCACCCCGACCGAAATGCAGCGGATGGAATCGGAAATCCGCCAGCGGACAGCCGAAGTGCTGGATGGCCTGCCCTGGGGCGAGAAGTTTGACTGGGTCGACAAGGTATCGATCGAACTGACCACCGGCATGCTCGCCATATTGTTCGGCTTCCCGTGGGAAGACCGCCGACTCCTGACCTATTGGTCAGACTGGGCCGGTGATATCGAACTGTCGGTCGCCGAAGATCTCACCGGTCAGCGGCAGCAAATATTATATGAAATGGGCGCCTATTTCACCAAGCTGTGGAACGAGCGGGTCAATGCCGAGCCCGCTCCGGACCTGATATCGATGATGATCCATTCGGAACATATGCGCGACATGGATCCGATGGAATTCATGGGCAATCTGGTGCTGCTGATCGTCGGCGGCAACGATACCACCCGCAACACGATGTCGGGCGTCGCCTTCGGCCTCAGCCAGTTTCCCGAAGAACGGGCAAAGCTGCAGCAGAATCCCGACCTCATCCCCAATGCGGTGCAGGAAATCATCCGCTGGCAGACTCCGCTCGCCCATATGCGGCGCACCGCGCTGGAAGATCATGACCTGTTCGGGCACCAGATCAAGAAGGGCGACAAGGTCGTGCTGTGGTACATCTCCGCCAACCGCGACGAGGAAGTCTTCCCGGAAGCCGACAAGATCAAGGTCGACCGCGAAAATGCCCGGCGCCACCTGGCGTTCGGCTATGGTATCCACCGCTGTGTCGGGGCCCGTCTCGCCGAACTGCAGATCCGGATTCTACTGGAAGAAATGCACAAGCGGCGGATGCAGGTCAATCCGACCGGCAAGCATCGCCGGGTTCACGCCTGCTTCGTTCACGGCTTCCGCGAGCTGGAAGTTGAGCTCTCCAAATATTGATCAGGTCCTGTTCAGGCCCGATGCTGTAACCAAACCGCTCCCTGTCTCGAATGATTCAGGGAAATGGAAAGGAATTGCAGATGAAGACGCCTGATCGCCGCACTGTCATATCCGGAACTCTGGCCATGGTCGGAACCGTCGGACTGGTCCGCCTGTCGGGCTTGTTCGATCAGGCAAGCGCGCGCCCGGGCGGGCCGTTCAAGATCAACCGGACGCCGGAAGAATGGAAGCAGCGACTGGGTGCCAACCGCTATCATATCCTGCGCGAGGCGGGCACCGAACGCGCCTATTCCAGCCCGCTCAACAATGAAAAGCGGGCCGGCGTTTATGCCTGTGCCGGTTGCAATCTGGGCGTTTACAAGTCAGCCCAGAAATATGACAGCGGGACCGGCTGGCCAAGCTTCTGGGCGCCGATAGCGAAGGACCGGATTGGCACCACCACGGACTATAAGCTCGGCTATCCGCGCACCGAAGTCCATTGCGCGCGTTGCGGCGGGCATCTGGGTCATATTTTCAATGATGGCCCCAAACCAACCGGCAAGCGCCATTGCATCAACGGCCTTGCGCTGAAGTTCATCCCCGCCTGAGCAGGGATCAGTTTTCGGGCGCGTCGACCTGCTGCCAGAATTCGAGCTTGATCCCGTCGCAGTCGAGGATCCATGCAAATTTGCCATATCCCTCGTCGACCTGCCCCAGGATTTCCAGCCCTTTGTTTTTCAGTTGCTCCACATAGCTATCCAGATCATCCACCCGCAGGTTGATCATGAAGCGCGCCTCGCTCGGTTTCAGATAGTCGCTGTCTTCGGTAAAATGGCTGATCAGGCTGTAGGGCTTTTCGCCTGTTTCGTCGGACCAGTTGAGCATCGGACCATATTCTCCATCGAGCCCCAGATAGTCCTTGTACCATTTGCGGGTTGCTGCCGGATCCTTCACCTTGTGAAAAACCCCACCCAGTCCGGTGATCCTAGCCATATCAATCTCCGAGGTTCTGATTTCGCGCTTCAATCGGGCCAAACTATTATAGTTTACATTTTGTTTCGCAATGCCTTTGGCGTTACCCGCCAGACCCGCAGTCGATTGTCCCGAATATGGACAGGTTTCAACCACTCTGGTTTGCGGCCTTTGGCCAGTTGCGCCCAGAGGCCCTTTGGCTCTCTCTTGACATAAAGTGCCAGTTCCGGCTCCGTCTCGCACGCGACGATATAGCGAATATTGTGAGCCTCCAGCAAATCCCGGGCGACATCCGGAGCGGAGGTAAAAATCCTGATCTGGTCGGCCATGGCCTGGTCGTTGCGATGGTGGCTGGTGGCAAGGACACTGTGCGGCGTGAGCAGCAATATGCGTGGTCCGAAATCAAGAGGTGCCAGAATATTGGATCGCGACAAGCTGTTGAGCCGGGCAAGCGACTCGTCGCTTCTGCAGGCGACCGATTCCGGGCTTTTTTCGACAGGCTCTTGTTCTTCGCTGACGGCAGTGAACAGCGCAACCGCCAGTGGGCCCGGCAGGATCAGGAACACGACCGCTGCGGTCGCCAATATGCGCGGCAGCGGACGCTTGATGCCCCGCGCCCGAACGAAGACCTGATGCACAGCCCAGGCCATGAACGGTAAGCCAAAGGCAGCAGCAACCGCCGTGGCGCGCTGGACAAACAGCGACAACAGCATGGCCCACAGAAAGGCATAGGCAAGCATGAATAGCTGCCTGCGATCAATGCCACCCGGCCTGATCTTCAGGATATACAGCAGGCTGATCAGGCCAACCAGGATCGACCCGCCGAGCAGCGTTACCATTGTCTTGCCGTTCTGGTACCAGATGGGCAGTCCCTCGAGGACATTGACCAGCCAATATTCCCGCACGATCGGATCCATCGTGCTGAAGGCCCCGCCCATACATTGCGGTGCCATGCCGTAAAGCACTGCCAATGCAGCGAGGCCGGCCACAGCCAGACTCACGGCGCGCAGTGCGCGATTGGCAGGCAGCCACCGGATCGAGGGAAGCACGACCGCAGCACCAGCAGCACAGGCCAGCAAATGCGCAGGCGAAAGCGCGTCACAATAGTTGCGGGCCGTTTCAAAACCGCCCTGGGTGGCAAAATAGAAAAGGAAACTGGCGATCAGAAAGGACAATAGCGTCCAGAACAGCCGAAGGCCTTCTCCGGTCTGAAAGACCCAGCGCCAGACCAGCAGCACGATAAAGGCAGCCGACAGCGGCAATCCTTCAAGCGAAATCGACAACCAAAATGCCAGCGCGACTCCGAGTGCGATCCCGCCCTTGCGCTTTGCCGGCCAGAACAGCGTCCACAGGGCGGTCAGCGCGAGTACGATCTGCCAGCCATGATGGTCGACCCGCATCGGGCGGATCTGCGCAACGATCGGGACAGCGGTGGCGGTCAGCGCCGCCGCCAGAATGGCGATATTGCGATCAAAAACGGTTTCGGTAATTTTCATGACCAGCCACATCGCCACGCCCAGCGTGACCAGCGGCACGATCACCATCGCCGCGGTTTCGGCACTCGCTGCACCGAGCAGCGGTTTCAGCAGCAGAAACACAAAGGCGAGCGGCAATTCGATCCAGCGTGGCCAGTGCATCGGCTGGCTGTCCGGCTCACCGATCCGATATTGGGTGGTGTCAAACCAGCTTTGCCCGCCGAGCCAGTCGCGCATCTGCACCATGCGCAGCTGATCGTCCGGGTCCCAGCCAATGCCGGTCATGATCTGGCTTCGGGTTACCAGGACCAGCACCGCGCAGACCGCGAGCCAGATCAGCAATAATGGCAAATTGCCGCGCAAGCGTTCCAAAATCTTACCCCTTGGGCTGATCGCCCTTGGCTTTCAGGTAAAGCCATGGAACCCGCTCGGGGTCAAATTGCGAACGGTGATGGCGGTCAAAAAACGGCGGCATATGATCGCCGACCAGCAATATATCCGCTTCCGGAAAATCCTTCGCGGTTATTTCCGCGATCAGTGCCCTGTCGATATCCTGGAATATCGCATATTGTCGGCAGATCATCGGATAGTCGCGGGCCAGCTCAACCGACACTTTCTCGCAATGTTCGGCGTGCAGATTCTGCTCGGTCGGAACCGGCAGATGGGTATTCAGCGTCAGCCAGTACTGGAAGGTTGGCTGGGTTGCCCGTTTGAGATTCTCCGCCAGCATCTTCGGTACCTGCCGGTCGCAGGCTCCGGCAAAGACCCCGCCGCACCATTCGGCGCCGCGTTTTTCCAGGTCGGCCGCGAATTCCCGCTTCTGGAAACCAATCTTGGGATACCAGTTCTCACGCTTGAAGAACGGCCCCTTGAAGCTGTGCATCGCCTGCGTTGCATAGCCCTTCCTGGCCAGCTGCGCGGGCAGACAATCCAGCCTTGCCGGGTCCTTGCTGTCGAGCAATTCATAATAGTCACCCCAGCGCCCGCACAGTTCGCGCATTTCGCCGGACGTGGTGCTGTTGTAATAGAGGCTCGTGCCTTGGCTCACATCATAACGGTCGGTAACCGCACGGCTTTTATACTGGGAAAACAGGACGTCCGACATCGCCTTATTGTCTTTGGGAACACCCAAAGATTCGACGATGATCAGCACCAGATGGCGCTTGCCGTCGGCGCGGGCGGCAAAACCCGACTTGCTTACAGCCGACTCGAAATTCGCGCCAACCGGTGCCGGTCGGAAATAATGGCCGCGCATGCCCTCGCCGACGGCGGCATCGGCACCGACCAGTCCGAAGATCAGCGCGCCACCAAGCAGGATGTGCAGCGGTTTGGAAAAATTGCTCTCGCGCTTCAGCAGAAACCAGCTGGCGATCAAAATGCCGACAATCACCACGGCCGCTGCGATATATTCGATCGAATTACCTGGTTTGATCTCGGCGAAAAACTGGATCGAATAGATCAGTGAATCCAGCGTCAGGCTGAACAGTCCGGAAACGAAGGACAGCAACGAGTAGATCATTACGCCGGCAAAGGCGAGCCACTGCACGGCACGAGGCATCCGCTTGACGATCAGGCCGACGAGTCCGGCCAGCGCGATCGGGATCGCGCGCGGCGGCGCGCCGACCATCCACATCGCCATGAAGGGAAGATTGGCCAGAACAATCCAGACCAGGGCCCAGTTGCAAAATTTCAAGAAATCGGGGCTGAAGCGATGCTTTTGCACCGGAGCCTCAAGAGTCAAATCCATATAGCTCACCGGAACACCCCGTATTTGCGAGTCAGATAGACAGCGAAGAAACTGACGAAAACGGCCGCGGCCTTGGCCATGACCGGTGCGGCGCCCGCGCTGGTCAGGCCGCTGACCATACTCACGGTGATACCGAGGCCGAGCACGGCGGTGCCAATGAAGCCGAGCCTTTGCAGTTGCAGTGCGGCACCATTGCGCGCTTTGCCGGGGAAGACGAAGCTCGATGAGATCAGCCAGTGGACAAGGATACCGGCGCTGTAACCGGCAGCCGATGCCCATCCCGGATCGACGAGAAAGGCGACCAGCACCATGAACAGGGCCACGTCAAAGGCAAGGCTGACGATGCTCGCCAACAGATAGCGAGTAAGCGAGAAGCGGTTCAGCATCGCGAGGGGGCCGGGCAGATGCCCTACCCAAAGTCCGACGACGGAGCGCCGTTCCTGGTTGCTGCGTTCCATGGCTCAGAACCCCGCCGTCGCGCGGGTACAGGCCAGCCCGGTGCGTTGCGTCTGCATCATGCCGCCTTCTTGGATTTGTCTTCGCCCGCTTCCTCGATCCGCGTCGGAACGTCACGCATGCTTTCCAGGGCTGCCGCACGATCCGCGCTGATGTCCTCGGCGATTACCCGCTGTGCGCCCTCATCGCCGGCTTCGTGATACTCCGCATCCTCGTTGACATTCCAGACATTCCACTTGCGGGTACCGGCCTCGATATTCTCGACCGTCAGCATCGCGGTCATCATCGCGTGATCCTGATTGTTATAGCGGTGCATCCCGTTGCGACCGACCATGTGCAGCGTCGGGAAACGGCTTTCCAGATCATCGCGCATGGTGGCGACATTCTGCTCATAGGCATCGTCATAGACCGGATAGGCCTTTTCCTGCCGGACAACGACTCCGCCAACCACATCTTCCGCCCTGCACAGGCCGAGGATTGCCATTTCCTGCTTGGCCAGTTCGACCAGCTGCTCGTCGGACGAGGACCACAGACCGTCATTTTCGAAGCAGAAATATTCCAGGCCGACACAGGCGATATTCTCATCCGGCACCATTTCCGGCGACCAGCTGCGGAAATTCTGCACCCGCCCGACCTGCACGCGGTCGTCATGGATATAGATCCAGTTGTCGGGGAACAGGTCATCGGACTTGATCATGATCGCCACGGTCAGGAAGTCGCGATAGTTTAGGTCTTGCGCTTCCGGCATAGATTTTGGCAGCGGATGGATACGGGTTGCCAGCTCGCGCATCGGCGCGCTGGAAATAACATGTTTCGCGGTGATGATTGTTTCGCCGTTCGCGTTGCTCGCGCCCACCCGCCAGTTGCCATTGGCGTCCTGGGCCAGCTGCTTGAGGCTGTGCCCCATCAGCACCTTGTTGCCTTTGGCTTCGACATGGGCCCTGGCAGCATCCCACATCATGCCGGGGCCGAGGCGGGGATAGCGGAAGGTCTCGAGCAGGGTCTTGACCTCCTGCCCGTCATTGGGCTTCTTGTTGAGGCCGAGCGAGCGTTTCAGGCCGTCGGTGACGGCATTCCACAGGCTCAGGCCCTTGATCCTTTGCGCAGCCCAGTCCGCCGACATTTCATCGCAGGGCATGCCCCAGACCTTTTCGGTATAGGTCTTGAAGAAGATCGAATAGAGCTTGTGGCCGAACTGGTTTACCGTCCAGTCCTCGAAACTTTTCACATTTTTGTTCGGGAATAATTTCGCCTTTGCATAGCTCGCCATGCACAATGTCGAGCGCCAGATACCGAGGTTCCACAGCGCCTCGAAAGCGCGCAGCGGATAGCTGTAGAATTTTCCCTCATAATAGATCCGGCTCATCCGCGGCCGCTGGATGAAGTCGTCGGGCAGGATTTCGTTCCACAGGTCGACCACTTCCTGGCTCTTGGAAAAGAAGCGATGACCGCCGATATCGAAGCGAAAGCCGTTATGCTCCACCGTCCGGCTGATCCCGCCGACATAGTTCGGATCCTTTTCGATCACGGTGACCGAATAGCCCTTCTTGGAAAGCAGATAGGCGGCGGTCAGGCCCGCAGGCCCGGCGCCGATAATCGCGACATCTACAGCATTTTCAGCAGCATTGCTTGACGTGTTCATTCAGTCTGGTCCCTGTCCATGGTGCGCCATTGCGGGCGCGGTTCATGTTTCGGGAACAGGAGTGAACGAAATTGGTTATCAGATGGTTAATGGGATTCTGAAATTTGGGCCATTCGCCTGCTATTCATTGATCGGCGGCACCGGTTGCGGCGGCGCATCGACGTCCGATTCGTGCACCTCGATCGTGCCGCGTCCGACATGGCTCTTGCGATAGCCATAGGCAAAATAGAGCAGCAGCCCGATGCCACCCCAGACCGGCAGCACCAGCTTTGCCTCAAAGGGCAGATTGTAGAACAGCCCGAGACAGCCTGCGATCGCCAGCGGAGCGACGAGCCACACCAGCGGGGTCCGGAACGGGCGGTGCCGCCCGGGATCGGTTCGGCGCAGGATCAACACCGCCACCGCGACCATCAGAAAGGCGAACAGCGTCCCCGAGTTGGAAATATCGGCCAGCTGCCCGACCGGCAGGAACGCAGCGAAAAAGGACACCGCCACGCCGGTAATGGCGGTCACCACATGCGGCGTCTTCCACTTGGGATGGATCGTCGCAAGCTTTTCCGGCAACAGCCCGTCGCGCGCCATCACGAAGAAAATCCTGGTCTGGCCAAACAGCATGATCAGGATGACCGACGGCAGGGCGAGAAAGGCAGCAATCCCGATCATGTTGCCGAACGCCGGGTGGCCGATCGTCCGCAGCACGAAGGCCAGCGCCTCGTGGCTGCACACCAGCGGCTCGCGGCCAGCCGACAGCAGCGCCTGGCATTGCGTGGCAAATTCGGTGCTGCC
>CAWUKF010000025.1:0-16218 GCA_963922745.1 uncultured Sphingomonadales bacterium | reverse complement strand
GGCTCCGTTTCCGTGCGCCATCCGGACGGCAAGTGGAAATTGTCTCTGGCCGGAGTCAATCTGACCAACGAAATCTGGGCCAACACCTCCGGCGACCGGCCACTCCTGCCACCGGGAGGTGATGATCGTGTGATCACCCAGAACCGCGGTCGCCAGCCGTTCCTGGAGGCATCCTTCAAGGTTTGATCGACATTCTCCCGTTGAGCATTTTCGGGTCGGAGCAGCTGTGGGGGGCGGTTCCGGCCCGATTTTATGAATTTTCGGTCGAAGCCGCTGCCCAGGCCTGGCGGTAGACCGGATCCTCCGGATAGCGCCCTGCCCTGGTCAGCGCCGCCAGCGCCGGATGCTGCTCATCATGGCTGGTGGCCGCATTCTGGCTCCAGCTCATCACCGGTGTCCGCTGTATGATCTTCCACTGATCGCCACGCCGTTCAAACCGGTCAAGATAGCGACCAAGATAGGTCATCTCGCTATCCTGCCCCTGCGGGTCCGCGAGATAGTGGAAGGCAATCAGATAGCTTTCCGCTGTCGCCTCCTGCGGACTGGTCTCATCGGGGAAGTCTACCATGATGTTGCTCACCAGATGGTGAGTCTGCGCAAAGGCCTTGATCGCCGGCACCAGTCCCTCGCAAAACGGATGCGCCGGGGCCGGCTCCGCGCCATAGGATACCGTCGCTTCCGGCCAATAGCAAAGCTTCAGCACCGCCTCGTCAGCCCGGTCGACGCCCCGGCAGTGCATGTGGATGATCTCGCTGATCGCATGTTCATCCGCCAATCGCGCATGATCGCGCACCGTTCCAACTGCCTGGGCCATTGTGTCTCTCCTCCTCCTGCTGTCGATCAGCCTTGCTAGCTAAATGAGCAATTTACGCGATTGCCGCGGCGCATACTATGAGCGGAAAGAACAGGGCCAAAAGGCCGAGACGGAGCGGATGACTATGGACGAGCAACTTCTAAAGACGCAAATGGACAAGCTGGCGATCAGGGAATTGCCGGCGCTCTACATGCGCGGACTCGACCGGCTCGACCGCGACCTGCTGCGCGCGCAATTCTGGGATGATGCCTATATGGACTATGGCATTTACGCCGGCGATGCCGACGGCTTCTGCGATTTCTGCATGGCGGCGCTCGCCGATCACGATCGCAACCAGCATATGATCGGCCAGAATATCGTCGAGGTCGAAGGCGACACCGCTTATGGCGAGGTCTATTTCCAGGCCTATCACCGCGTCAAAAATGAACAGGGCGAGCTCCGTGATATCTTCATCTGCGGCCGCTACGCCGACCGCTACGAGAAGCGCCACGACGTCTGGAAATTTGCCTACCGCAGCGAGATCGTCGACTGGGCGCGCGACGACCCGGCCACCGACGGTTTTCTCGAAGGATCGGGCAATATCTGGGGCGAACGCAAGCCCGATGACCCGATCTACAACCGGGCCGCAATGGCCAGACCGGAGAAAATATAATGTCCCTCAATCTCACCGCCGCACCCGAATCCGACCTCCCCAAGGGCGAGGCCCGCTGCCCCGGCCCGTCCTATCAGGACATCCTCGATACCGACGGCTATGACGTGCCCGACGCGATGCGGGCGCAGCAATATGAATTTCTGGGGGACGAGGATATCGGCTTCGAGCGCTACGTCAGCGAAGAATTTGCCGAGGCCGAAGTCGACCAGATGTGGAACAAGACCTGGCAATGGGCCTGCCGCGAGGAGCATATTCCGGCCAGGGGCGACCGCTATGTCTATGACGTCGGCCCCTATTCGATCCTCGTCGTCCGCGGCGATGATATGCAGATCCGCGCCTTCGTGAACTCCTGCCCTCACCGCGGGATGCAATTTGCTGCCGAAGGCAGCACCGGCGTGCGCCGACCGACCATTCGCTGCCCGTTCCACGGTATGACCTTCAATCTCGACGGGTCTCTCAACGAAATCCCCTGTCGCTGGGATTTTCCGCATCTCAACGAGGAGAATTTCCGGCTGACCGAGATTCAGTGCGACCTGTGGGGCGGTTTCGTCTTCATCAATATGGACCCGGACGCTGGCTCGCTGGCCGACTATCTCGAAGTCATCCCCGAGCATTTCAAACTCTGGCCGATGGACGACCGCTATGTCGCGTTGCATACAGAAAAGGTGCTGCCGGCCAACTGGAAGATGGCGATGGAGGCCTTTCTCGAGGCCTTCCACGTGCTGGAAACCCACAGCCAGGCGGTGCAGACGGCGGCCGACGCCAATGCGCAATATGATATTTTCGGCAAGAATGTCAGCCGCTTCATCCACGCCATCGGCAAGGCGAGCCCGCATCTGAAACAGCCGGTCAGCGAAAAGCAGATTTTTGCCAAACTCGGCCGCGACCCCGACGCGCTGCCTGAAGGCGCGGAAGCGCGCGCGCAGCATGCCCAGCTATTGCGCGAGGAATATGGCGAGCAGTTCGATGTAGACCTGTCCAATACCTCGACCGCAGAAATGCTGGACAGCATCGAATATTTCGTCTTTCCGAACGCCTTCTTTTTCCCCGGCATCAGCATCCGGCTATGCTACCGATTCCGTCCGATCGACGTCGATCATTGCCTGCACGAAATCCTGCTGCTGCAACCCGTTCCAAAAGGCAAGCCGCGCCCTGCCCCGGCCAAACCGGTCCGGCTGGAAGTCGAAGACAGCTACACCACCGTGCCCGGCTTTGACCTCGCCGATATCCTCGACCAGGATACCGAAAATCTGATGATGCAGCGCAACGGCGCCAAAGCCTCGCTCAAGGCCGCCAAGGGCGCACAGTCACTGGGCAATTATCAGGAAGCCCGCATCCGGCAGATGCACCTGACCCTGGACGAATATCTCGCGGACTAGGCTCTGTCCGGCAGACGGCGATGATGCACGGCGCCTGATGGTGCCTGGCAGCCTGCGCTATCGGGAGGTCTTCGGCGTAAATCCGATATGGAGTTCCTTCAGCGAACGCAGCAGGAAATGGGGATGGATGGCAAAATCATTCCTGCCTTCGATGAACCACATGTCCTCGAACCGGTCGACCACGGCGGTAAAGCCCCAGATCAGCTCGCGCCGGGCAAGCGGCGCGCCGAGGCAGTGGTGGATGCCGGAGCCGAAGCCCATATGCGCCCCAGCCCGCTTGCGTTCGAGGTCAATCGTGTCGGGACACTCGAACACGCTTTCGTCGCGGTTGGCTGCCGCATAGCGGACATTGATCAGCGCGCCCTTGGGAATGGTCACGCCGTGCATCTCGGTGTCCTCCGCAGCAAAGCGCATCAGACTCTGCACCGGCGATTCCAGCCGCACCACCTCCTCGACAAAGGTCTTCATATATTGGTCGGGATCGCTTTTCAGCTGCTCCCAGACATCCTTGTTCTCGATCAGCAGCCGGATTCCGGACGCCAGCGCGTTGGTCGTGGTTTCGCTGCCGCCGACAAATGTATCCGCCATCATCTCGGCGTGCAGTTCATTGTCGTTAAGCGGCCGGCCCCATTCCTCGATCACCCGGTTGACCAGCTCGCTGAGCAGGCTGTCGTCGGGATTGGCCCGCAACCGCTCGAAAATCGGATGGAAATAATGCTGCCCCTCAATCTCGCGATCGACCATTTCCAGCTCGGATTGCTCGTCGAGCATCATCGATATCCGGTGGAAGAAGGCATCGGTCCAGCGCTTGATCTTCCACATGTCCCCGCGCGGCGCGCCCATCTGCTCGCCGATGATATAGAGCGGCAGTGGCACCGCAAACTGGCTGACCCAGTTGCACTCGCCGTCCGCAATAAAGCCGTCGATCAGTTCATAGGCGAGATTTTCGACCAGCGGGTCCATGGTCTTGATCTTGCTCGGCTTGAACGCCTCATTGAACATCGCCCGCATCTGCTTGTGGTTGGGATCGTCGCGGCTCGACAGCGTCGGCTCGGGAACCCAGCCATTCTCCTCGAACCGCCGCTGCACCAGCTGCTGCCGTTCGGTGCTGCCGGTTTTGTTGAACGAAGCGAATTTCTTCGGGCTGCTGGGAAAGGATTCCGGATCGAGCAGCACGCGGCGGACATCCTCGTAGCGGGTTATGACGTAGATATCGGTGCCGGGCTGCTTGTAGACGGGCGCTTCGTTGCGCAGGGTCTTGTAAGCGTCATAAGGGCATTGCTGCGTTTCTGCATCGAGCAGGTTGATATCGACCTTGGTTGTCATGGCGGTTCTCCCTAGCGCACCTGAATTTTTTCCTCGCCCCAAGGTGCAATGGTCTCGGCTTTTTGAAAGGCTTCGGGCAGCTCTTCGACCATATGCATGGTCGCTCCCAGCCGGCCGAAGCCGACGAAAAAGGCACAGGTCATGCCGAGCTCGACAATCTGCGCTTCGCTGAAATGCTTGCGCAGGCCAGAATGGACGGCCTCGTCGATCGCCAGATGATCGGTCGCCATCAGTTCACCATAATGGATCGCCGCTTTTTCCGCGTCGCTGAGATTGCTTGCTTCCTGCGGCTTTTCGAGCGAGCATACCGCGCCTTCATCGACGCCGTCCTCGACCGCATCGCTATAGCGGATGGCCATGCAGCTGCGGCACTGGTTGAAGAAGGCGATGCGCAGACGGACCAGTTCGACCAGCCGTTCCGGCAGGCTGCGGCCGCGCTTGAGCGCGCCGCCAAATTGCATCAAGCCAAGCGCCTGTTCCGGGCAATGGGCGAAATAGCGGATCAACCCCTGTTCCAGTTCGGTGGCTGCATCGGGATTGACAGCCTCCCGGATGCGGGGGTCCCAGTCCTCCGGCGGCAATTTTGATATCCGGCTCATCCGATCCTCTCCAATCCGTCAATGGCGTTTGCGAAAAGGCTAAACCTTATTCGAGATCGGGGAACTGTCGATTTGGAGAAGGTGTGAAAAACAAGCAGGTTGACTTGCAATCCGCTTGGCAATATCCGGGCATCGGTTCGGGACACCTGCCGCCTGCAGACAATTGTCGTGGTGAAGTTCCCGGAAGATACACATCTCGTCATGTTCAGAACATGCTTCAGGATGGCAATGCAGGCACCATTTTATCGAAGCATATTTTGTAATGAATGAGATATGATATGGATTCCCTTTCCCTGAATGAACTGAAACAGCAGGCCCGTCGCTTGCGGTCCGAAATCGCGGCGAAATCTGCGCCGATATCGCACAGCCAATCGCTGGAAATGATTGCCCATCAGAAAGGTTTCAAGGACTGGAATACGCTACATGCTTCGGCGTCCAACCGCCCGGCTTTTGAAAAGCTGGGCCTGGGTGACACCGTCCGCGGCAGATATCTGGGACAGGCATTCCAAGGCGAAGTCGTCGGCATCCGGACAGTGAAGCTGGGTCAGCTTTATCATGTCTCGATCCAGCTTGAACAGGCGATCGATGTGGTGACGTTTGAGTCCTTTTCCAACTTCCGCCGGCGCTTGAATTGCACCGTCGACCATAGCGGCGTTTCCCCGGCCAAAACGTCCAATGGTGAACCGCATATGGTCTTGGAGCTGTAGGGATGGAAACCGGAACATCGCCGCACAAGCAGATTCTTGCCGCCTTCCTTCAGGATGTATGGACCGATGGCGACGTCGATGCTGTCGATCAATATCTTGCTGACCACTACAGCATTCACAATGATCCCGGCGATCCGTGGGATGGACAGACACTGTCGATAGACGGATTCAAGGACCGCTTGGTCCAGTCACGCGCCATAGCGCCGGACCAGGTCTTTCATGTTGAAACCATGGTTGAGGAAGGCAATAAGATTGGCGTTGCATGGTCCTGGTCGGGAACCCATCTGGGAGATATTCCGGGCATAGCGGCAACCGGCAGGAAAATCACCATGACCGGTCTGACCATCTACAGTTTCGAGGGAGACCGGCTGTCTGGCCACTGGCAGGTCGCGGATCGTCTTTCGGTTTTCCAGCAACTGACCCGGACCCAGACTGGCTAGATCAGGATATGATGCAACCGCGGCTGTCGGACTTATTCCGCCTCGGCATTCTTGTCATATTTCAGCTCGAGATAGCGGCCACGGATCGACAGATTGTCGATATCGCCCTTGGCGATCTGCTGGGTCACACCGGCAATTTCCTTTTCGATCAGGGTCAATCCGCTGATCAGCTGCTCGTCCGGTGACTTGCCGCTGTCATTGCTCTTGGCGCGCATCGAGGCAGGGATCGCGCGATAGCCGTTGATCAGCTCCGGCAGATGCTCGCCGACCAGCTTGCGCACCTCATAGGCGGCGGCATCGCCCTCGTTCAGCTTGTTCAGCTGCGGCGACAGCATATCCAGCTGGACGCCAATGCCGTTGACGATCTGGACCGCGGGGGCTGGCAATGCCGGGCGCTGGTTCTCCAGCCAGATTTCGGTCTTGCCGGCCAGCGACTTGAGATCGGACTTCAGGATCGTCTCGGGCGTCGGCATTTTCATCTGCGGGAATTTCATCGTCGCCCAGATGCCGGCGGCGATCAATCCGGCGGAAATCATCACGCCCCAGAAGCCGATGCCGCTCAATATGCCGCCGACGATGCTGGCGCCGACCAGCACCCCGACCGTCCACAGCGCGGCGCGGCCGAGCTTCTTGAAGAAATGACCCTGCTTCAGCTTGTGGGACCGGTGACCGATCGAACGGCGGAACTGCGATTCCCGCAGCGCCCGCGCCGCACCGTCATAGATTTGCTGATTGCTTTCCGGCACCAGGCTCTAGCCCTCCAACGCGGTCAATGGATTTTCGGACGGCGCTTCCAGCTGCGCCTTGGCCTGCCCTTCGGAGCGGGCGATATAGCCCTTCGACTTTTCGATCTCGCCCGACAGGCTGTTGACCGTCGCCTTCATGTTTTCGAGCGCCTTCAGCTTGAACGTGTCGATATTGTCCATGGTGTCATAGACATTCTGGAACGCGCGTTGCAGCGTTTCGAGCGGAATGGTGGCCGAAGCGGCCTGCTCGTGAATCTGCCCCGTCTGGTTCTTCAGCATCTCGCTGGTGCTGTCGATCACGCCGGCGGTGGTGGTGTTGAGCGCGGTGATCTGGTCGAGGACCAGCTTCTGGTTGGTCAAAGCCTGCGCCACGGTTACACCCGTGCGCAACGCGCCCACGGTCGTGGTGCTGGCGCGGTCGACGCCCTTGACCAGCTCGACATTGTTGCGCTTGACGAGATCGAGCGCGAGATAGCCCTGCACGGTGACCGCCATCTGGGTCAGCAGGTCCTGGGTCCGCTGGCGCACGTAAAAGAGCGCGCTTTCCCGGATCGCCTTGGCCTTGGCCGGGTCGGTCGCGTCCAGCTCCGCGGCCTTGTCTTCCAGCCTTTGGTCCATGACCTTGGAAACATGGATCATCTGTTCCAGACGGCCCATCGCCGCCCACAGATTCTTGCGTTCAACATCAATCGCCGCATTATCCATCAGCAATTCGTCCTTGCCGGAGCGGAGCCGGTCCAGGATCGAGGCGATATGACCCTGCGCGCTCTTGTAGCCGTCGAAATAGTTGCGCATCTTGTTGCCAAACGGGATGATCCCGAAAATCTTCTTCTTGGTCGTCAGATTGCCGCGCTTGCCCGGATCGAGATCCTCGACCGTGCGCCGCAATTCGGCGAGGTCGGAACCGATGCCGCTGCTCTCGTCCATCGACCGGATCGGGCGATCAAGAAAGCGGTTCGACTGGCCCGCCGCCTCGGCGATTTCCTTGCGGCCCATATTGGTGATTTGGTCCACCTTTTTGCCGAATTCGGGGCTGTTTTCGTCCTGTGCGATCAGATCATCGATAAAACTGTCAACTTTTTCCTCAAGCTTCGACTTTACCTCGTCGCCAATGGAGACAAGGCCGCCAGCCTTCTCGGGCGCGACGGGAACCACCGGATCGGGCGGAGTCAGTTTCAATTCTTCGGTCGCTGTGATCGTTTCGGTCGCCATGCTGTTCAGCCTCCCTGCCCCGGCACCAATGCGGGGCTTTCTCTATAAATGGATGCAAATGCTGCGCTTTTCAAGCGTTTCAACTACTGTATTAGAAATATAATACAGTTTTTCCGAAACCGCGCAACATGCTTCCAGTTCTTCCATTTTCCAAACGCGTCATTCGCCCAGCGCCGCCGCCACCTGCGGCGTCATCTTTCCAACAATGACATCAATCCCCTCGGCGGTCGGATGAATGCCATCGGGCAGGAACAGATCGGGATGGCCGACCACTCCGTCCATGAAAAACGGATAGAGCGGCAAGTCATATTGTTTCGCCAGAGCCGGGTAGATCACGTTGAATTGCTTGGTGAAATCAGCGCCAAGATTTGGCGGCGCCAGCATCCCGGTGAGCATCACGGGAATGTCCCGGTCTCGCAGCTTCTTGACCATCGCTTCCATATTGGCGCGGGTTTCCGAGGGCTTCAGGCCGCGCAGCATGTCATTGCCACCCAGGCCCAGGATCACCAGATCCGGTTTGCGTGACAGGCTGTCGAGGACAAAGTCCATCCGCCGCAATCCCGCTGCAGTCGTGTCCCCCGAAACCCCGGCATTGTGCACCCGGACATCCTTGCCCTCCGCCCGCAGGGCTGCCTGCAATTCCGGCGCGAATCCGTCTTTCTGGTCAACCCCGTAGCCGGCGTAAAGACTGTCGCCAAACGCCACCACCAGCAGCTTTGCGTCCTGGGCATCCGCAGCGTCCGTCCGGGGTGTGACATCAGCAGAAGAGGTCGCCTGCCCTGCGCCGTCTGCCGCTGTGGTATTTCCGGCAGGTTCCGGGCTGCAGGCGATCAGAAGTTGAAGAAACGCCAGCGAAACCCCATATGATATAAAATTCCTCAACATCGGATATCCTTTCCTCCATGAACAAACAAACCGCCGCATCCAGCGACGCCGCCATGACTGAACCCCATATTGCTATTGCAGCCCGGAATGTCACCCTGAGTTTGGGAGAAGGCGAAGCCAGGGTGGATATTCTGCGCGGTATTGATCTGTCGATTGAGGAGGGAAAGACCGTCGCCTTGCTGGGACCCTCCGGTTCGGGAAAATCCTCCCTGATGGCGATATTGTCGGGTCTGGAACGAGCAAGTGGCGGCTCGGTAAACATCGCAGGCGCCGATTTCGGCACCATGAACGAGGACCAGCTGGCAGTGGCGCGGCGCGGACGGGTCGGCATCGTGCTACAGGCCTTCCATCTGTTGCCGACCATGACGGCGCTGGAAAATGTGGCGGTGCCGCTGGAGCTGGATGGGCAGCTCAAACCGTTCGAGGTGGCGGCGCAGGAACTTGAAGCCGTTGGCCTCGGCGACCGGCTCGGTCACTATCCGACGCAGCTTTCCGGCGGTGAACAGCAGCGGGTTGCCATTGCCCGGGCAATGGCCTCCCGGCCGACCATCATCTATGCGGACGAGCCGACCGGCAATCTCGACGGAGCCACCGGCGACAAGATCATTGGCCTGCTGTTTGATCGCCAGAAGGCCACCCAGGCAACGCTGCTGATCATTACCCATGACCCCGAACTGGCAAAACGCTGCGACCGGATCATCGAGTTGCGCGACGGGTTGATCGAGCGGGACAGTGATGCATGATGGCCGTTGAGCTCGGCAAAGCCTGGACGATCGCGCGCCGCGACCTCAGGGGCCGATTTGCCGGACTGCGCCTGCTAATCGTCTGTCTTCTGCTCGGCGTCGCGACGCTGGCGGCGATTGGCAGCCTGACCAATGCGATCACCGAGGAACTGGCCAATCGCGGCCAGGCGATCCTGGGCGGAGATCTCGAAGTCGCCGTCGCGCAGCGGGAAGTCACCGGTGCCGAACGCAAGGCGCTTGAACAGGCCGGTTCAATCTCCGAAACAATCCGCATGCAGGCGATGGCGCGCCTGCCCGACGGCAGTGACACCCAGCTGGTGGAACTGAAAGGCGTCGACGCCAGCTATCCCCTGTACGGTCGCTTCACACTGGAAAATGGGAGAACGGTCTCCGCCCCCGCCCCTCAGGAAATCTACGTCACGCCCGCCCTGATGCAGCGCCTTTCGCTCAAGGTCGGCGACACTATCGCTTTCGGCGAAGGTAATTTCGTCATTTCTGGCATAATTGCCGAAGAGCCCGACCGTCTCAGCGAAGGCCTCTCGCTTGGTCCCGTGGCGATTACCTCGCTGGACAGCCTTCGTGCCACCAGATTGATTCAGCCCGGCAGTCTGTTCGAGAGCAAATATCGTCTGAAGCTGCCAGCAGCGGCGGACCCGTCGGCCATCGGCGACCGCCTGTCGGACCAATTCCCCAACGCGTCCTGGGAGATCAAGACCCGGGACGATGGCGCCCCGAGCACCCGACGTTTCATCGAGCGCATGGGCCAATTCCTGACGCTGGTCGGCCTGGCGTCGCTGGTAATTGCCGGCATCGGGGTCGGCAACGGCGTCGCCTCCTATCTGCGCGGCAAGCAAGGCGCGATTGCGACGCTGAAGATTCTCGGTGCCGATAGCCCGATGATCTTTCGAATCTATCTTTTCCAGATCATGGCGGTGGCGCTTGGCGCGATCACGATCGGTCTGGCAATTGGCGCACTGGCACCGCTGGCGATCATCCAGCTTGCCGGCGATGTGCTGCCGATCAAGCCGGAATTTGCCGTCTATCCCCTGCCGCTGCTGGTCAGCGCCGTCTATGGCCTGCTGATTGCGGCCATCTTTGCCCTTCCACCGCTGTCGCGTGCGAAGACCATCCCCGCCGCCGGTATCATCCGCGGCGAAGGCCGGTCGTGGCGACAGATTGATCGCCAGAGCTGGATCGGGGTGGGCCTTGCGATTGCTGCCATAGTCGCGCTCGCCGTGGGCACAGCCGATGAACCACTGTTCTCGGCATCCTTCATCGGTGCAGCAGCCGCCATCTTGCTTCTGCTCGCAGCCTTGGGCGCGCTGATCCGCTGGCTCGCAAGCAAGGCGCCGCGCCCCAAACAGCCGCTCTTGCGTCTTGCCCTTACCAGTCTCCACCGTCCCGGCAGCCAGACCGGTCAGCTGGTCGTGGCGCTGGGACTCGGCCTGACGCTGTTCGCAACACTTGCCGCGATCCAAACCAGCCTGACCAATGAAATTCGGTCGACCGTACCGCGCGATGCGCCCAGCTTCTTCGTGCTTGATATCCCGGTGGAGCGGGCCGACGACTTTCGTGCCAAGGTCGCCGAAACCGCCAGCAACGCGGAGATCAATATGGTGCCGACCCTACGCGGCACGATAACGGAATTCGGCGGCCAGAGGGTGTCGGAACTGGAGACCTTGCCGGAAGGTGCATGGGTCCTCCGCGGCGATCGCGGCCTTACCTATAGCGCCACGATACCCGAGGGCAGCGAGGTCGTGGCCGGCAAATGGTGGGATCCGGATTATGACGGGCCGCCGCTGGTTTCGGTCGACCAAGAACAGGCAGCCGCGCTCGGCCTCCAGATCGGGGACAGCCTGACCGTCAGCCTGCTTGGCGTCGAAATACAGGCCAAGGTGGCCTCCTTTCGCAAGGTGAACTGGCGCAATTTCGGTTTCAACTATGTGCTCGTCTTCCCGCCGAACGTGCTGGCCAATGTTCCCCACAATGTGGCGGCGACCATCCAGATGGACACGGCGCAGGAAGACCGTCTGCTCGGCCTATTACCGAAGGAATTTCCTTCGATATCGATGGTCAAGGTCAAGGAAATCGCGTCCCAGATAGGCGACATACTTGACCAAATGGCGAGCGCGATTGCCGCTGCCGCCTCCATCGCCATTTTTTCCGGCATCGCCGTGCTGATCGGCGCTATCGCCGCCTCTCGTCAAGCCAGAGTCTATGACAGCGTGATCCTGAAGCTGCTCGGAGCCACCCGGTCACAGATATTGACGGTACAGGCCATCGAATATGCTCTGCTGGCGTTTCTCTTGTCGCTCGTGGCGCTGGCCCTTGGCCTGTCTGCCGGCTGGTTCGTCATCACCCAGATTTTCGAATTTACCTGGCAACCGGACTGGGGAATTGTTCTGCTGACGCTCGGTGTCGGGGCGATTGTCACGCTCGGGATCGGGTTGCTCGGATCCATCCCCGTGCTTTCCGCCAAGCCGGCGCGAGCGCTGAGAGAATTATAGACCTACTCTTCTTCGCTCCGGGCCAGCCGCACCGCGATCGGCGCGGACAGGAACAGTTGCGAGAGATGGTAGAAGATCAGCGGCAAGATCACGAGACCAGCGCGTTCGGGTGCAAAAATAATGGCCGCCAGCGGGGCTCCGATCGCTACACTCTTTTGCGCACCCGAGAACAAGAGGGTCTTGCGATCCGCACGGCTGAAACCCAGCCAGTTACCGAGCGACCATGTCCCGCCGAAGGCAAGAGCGAGCCACAGCAGTAATGCTCCAGCCAGCCAGATGAATTCGGTGCCGCTGACCCGGCTCCACATGCCCGCGATGATCGCGGCAGAGAAAGAAACATAGACTGCCAGCGCGATCGCGCCCCGGTCAATCCAGCCGGTCAGATCCTTGTGCCGCATGACCCATGGCCTCAGCCATGACTGGAAGACCTGCCCCAGTACGAAGGGCAGCACCAGGATGATCGCCAGCTTGATGATCGTGTCGGAAGTGATCTCCACGCCGGCAGCACGGGCCAGCAGGGCAAACAGGAGCGGCGACAGAAACACGCCGATAATATTGATGAATGCACTGGCGACCACGGACGCCGCAACGTTTCCCCGAGCGATTGCGCAATAGCTGGTGGCGGATTGCACGGTGGACGGCAAGACGCCGAGGAACAGGAAGCCCAGCGCAACATCGGCAGGCAGGACGCGATCGAGCAGGAGAGAAAGCAAGAAGCCAATGGCTAGCATGACCCCGAAAACCCAGATCAAAATCGTTCCCTGAAGCCGTATGTTGCCCAGTCCCGCCTTCACTTCATGCCGTTCGAGACGGATGCCGTGCAGAAGGAACACCGAAAAAATCCCGGCATTGAACAATATCTCTGCAATCGTCTTGGCTGGTCCCTGCACGGGCAGCACAGTTGCCAGCAGCACGGCACCGCTGAGCAGCCAGATGAACTTGTCGGTCAGGATCAGGCGTAAGGTTTGCATCGAAAAGTGCCATGCCTTTCGCGTTGCCTGACAGCAACAATTATTGCAGATGTGTCATATGAGCAGTGGCAAGTCGATTGGTCCGGTTCGGGCCTGGGCCCTTGCTGCCGGCGGCATGGTCGGCGGTGGCATTTATATCTCCCTGGGTGTGGTGATAGAGGCCGCAGGCGCTTGGGCGTGGCTCAGCTTCGCCATAGCTGGTCTTGCGGCACTGATTTCAGCCTATAGTTACGGCAAACTGTCGAATGAGTTTGAACGCTCGGGCGGGGCATTCGAATTTCTTGAGGAAATGGACCATCCCGACATCGCTGGCAGCCTGAGCTGGCTGCTGATCATTGGCTACACCCTGACGATTTCTGTCTACGCCTATGCCTTCGGCCACTATGTGGCGCACAGTTTTGGCGGGAGCGAGATGATAATTCGTGCACTGGCTCTCGGCATAGCGATCCTGATGATCGCGCTCAATCTGATGGGAGCGGGCAAGCTCACCGGCGTCGAGGTCGTGATCGTCAGCGGCAATCTGCTGATCCTGATCGTCCTCGCGGTCATCGGCATGCTTGACTGGAATCCCGCTGCGCTCGCCGACGGGGTATCCGACAAGCCGGTATCGGCAGCCTTTATCGGCGCGGCTGTGATATTCATTTCCTACGAAGGATTCCAGCTGCTCTCCTACGAATATGGCGACTTGGTCGATCCGAAGAAATATTTCGTTCCCGTTCTGGTGTCGGCGAGCATTTTCGTGATCGGCATCTATGTCGCGGTAACGCTTGGTGCCACGATGATATTGGGTGCCGGCGGCGTCGTCGAGGGCAAGGAAGTTGCCCTTTCCAACGCCGCCGAACAGGTCCTCGGCACCCCGGGCTTGATGGGCATGACCATCGCGGCCGCCTTTGCGACCTCGGCCGCGATCAATTCGACTCTTTTCTCGACGGCCAAATTGGCGGCCCGCATCACCAAGGATAAGGAATTGCCAAAATTCTGGGGCCACACGAACGGCAACGACATTCCCGACCGGGCGGTCATCGCGCTGGGCCTTGTCGCTGGTGCGCTCGCTATCAGCGGATCGCTCTCGTCGCTGGTCGAGGCAGCAAGCCTCGTCTTTGTCACGACCTTCGGCGTGGTTAACTATGTCTGTGCTCGCAGGATCGGCAGTCGGAACCTGATTGCGTGGTGTGGCACCGGGCTGTGCATCGCGATTGGCGTCGTGCTGGTCTATCATCTGGCCAAAAGCCAGCCGATTCCGTTGATGATTCTGGCAGTTCTGATCATCCTCTCGATCGTCGTCCGCCCGATTCTCCTCAGGAACAGAAGCGACCAATAGCGCCAAAGACTGTTGTTGCAGCGCAGCACGATTTCCGGTAGAGGCGCGGCCACTGCGGGGCGTTGCTGATGGCCGCCCTTTCCTCTTCTTACGGTAGAATTTGATATGTCCCTTCGCAATATTGCAATCATTGCGCACGTTGATCACGGCAAAACCACGCTGGTTGACCAGCTTTTCCGCCAATCCGGCACGTTCCGCGACAATGAACGCGTTGAAGAACGGGCGATGGATTCGAACGATCTGGAAAAAGAGCGCGGCATCACGATTCTGGCGAAATGCACCAGTGTCGAATGGAAAGGCACGCGGATCAATATCGTTGATACGCCAGGCCATGCCGACTTTGGCGGCGAAGTGGAACGCATCCTTTCGATGGTCGATGGCGTGATCCTGCTCGTCGACAGCGCCGAGGGCGCAATGCCACAAACCAAATTCGTAACCGGCAAGGCGCTGGCGCTCGGCCTGAAACCGATCGTCGTGGTCAACAAGATCGACCGTCCTGACGGCCGGGCCGAAGAAGTGCTCGACGAGGTGTTCGACCTGTTTGTCAATCTCGACGCGAACGACGAACAGCTAGACTTTCCCTCGCTTTTTGCCAGCGGACGCAACGGCTATGCGGGCGAAACTCCCGAAGTTCGCGAAGGCGATCTGTCGCCTCTGTTCGACAAGATTATCGAACATGTACCGGAGCCGGACGTCGATCCCGACGCAGAATTCAAATTCCTGGTCACTTTGCTGGACCGCGACAATTTCGTCGGCCGGATTCTGACCGGCAAGGTTGAGAGCGGCAAGATTGACATAAACATGCCGATCCACGCGATCGACATGGACGGCAATGTTGTCGAATCTGGCCGGGCGACCAAGATCATGGCGTTCAATGGTCTCGAGCGCGTTCCGGTTGAAAGTGCCAAGGCAGGCGACATCATCTCGCTCGCCGGTCTGACCAAGGCAACCGTATCCAATACGATATGCGATATTTCCGTGAAGGAACCGATCGCTGCACAGCCGATTGATCCTCCGACACTGTCCATGCGCTTCGCCGTGAACGACAGCCCGGTTGCGGGCCGCGAAGGCGACAAGGTCACCAGCCGTGTCATCCGCGAGCGTCTGTTCCGTGAAGCAGAGTCAAACGTCGCGATCAAGGTCACCGAAAGCGACGACAAGGACAGCTTTGATGTCGCCGGTCGCGGCGAGCTGCAACTCGGAGTGCTGATCGAAACGATGCGCCGCGAGGGCTTCGAACTGGGCATTTCCCGTCCCCGCGTTCTCTATCGCGAGGAAGGTGGCAAACGCCAGGAACCTTATGAAACCGTCGTAATCGATGTGGACGACGAATATTCGAGCACCGTTGTCTCCAAGATGCAGCGGCGCAAAGCGGAACTGACCGAACAGCGCCCCTCCGGTGCCGGCAAGACCCGCCTGACCTTCTCCGCACCGTCGCGCGGCCTGATCGGCTATCATGGTGAATTCCTGTCCGACACCCGCGGTACCGGTCTCATGAACCGCCTGTTCGAAAAATATGACGACTATAAGGGCGTCATCGAAGGCCGCCCGGTCGGCGTGCTGGTATCAAACGGTACCGGCAGCACAGCCGCTTATGCGCTGAACATGCTGGAAGAACGCGGGGTACTGTTTATCGGCGCGCAGACACCAGTCTATGAAGGCATGATCATTGGCGAAAATGCCAAGCCGGGCGATCTCGATGTCAACCCGATGAAGTCTAAGGCTCTGACCAACTTCCGCGTTTCAGGCAAGGAAGATGCGATCCGCCTGACGACACCAAAGGTGATGACGCTGGAACAGGCAATTGCCTATATCGACAATGACGAACTGGTTGAGGTCACGCCCAAGAACATCCGCCTGCGGAAGCGCTATCTTGATCCGAACGAGCGCAAGAAAGCGTCGCGTCAGGCAGCAGC
>CAWUKF010000024.1:0-16318 GCA_963922745.1 uncultured Sphingomonadales bacterium | reverse complement strand
CCGCAACGCGCGCCGTCAGGCGCTCGACGAAAGCGTCGTGAACACCGGCCTGCACGAGGAACCGGTTTGCGCAGACGCAAGTCTGTCCGGCATTGCGAAAGCGCGAAGCCATCGCTCCGTCTACCGCGCGGTCAAGGTCGGCATCGTCAAACACGATGAACGGTGCGTTTCCGCCCAATTCCAGGCTGAGCCGCTTCACTTGACCCGCAGCTTTCGCCATGATCACCTTGCCGACCTCCGTCGATCCGGTGAAACTGATTTTGCGAACCATCGGATGGGTACAAAATACATCCCCCGCTTCGGACGAACTGGCGGCCGGTACGACCCGGAACAAATCCTTTGGCACCCCTACCTGATGCGCAAGATTCTCCAGTGCCAGCGCCGAAAGCGGGGTCAATGCGGCCGGTTTTACGACGATAGAACAGCCCGCCGCCAGCGCCGGACCAACCTTTCGCGTAATCATCGCCAGCGGGAAATTCCACGGCGTGATGGCGGCACAGGTACCAACCGGCTGGCGCAGCGTCACAATCCGCTTTCCTAACGCATGGGGCGGGATCACCTCGCCATTGGCACGGGTGGCTTCTTCCGAAAACCATTCCACAAAGGCTGCGGCATATTTCACTTCGCCCCGCGCCTCGTCGAGCGGCTTGCCACTTTCGAGCGTCATCAGCTTGGCGAGCGCATCGGCCTCTATGCACATCAAATTATACCAGGCACGCAGGACCTCGCTGCGCTCCTTGGCGGTGCGGGCCGCCCATTCATGCCGCGCCACCTCGGCACGATCGATGATTCCCGTCAATTCCGCACCATTATAGCTACGGATGGTCGCGACCTCGCTGCCATCGGCAGGATTGGTGACCTCGAGCCCCGTTGCGTCAAGATATTCGGGCCGCAACAATTGCATCGCCGGGTCTGTCATCGTTTAAAAACTCCTGTGCTTTGGATCGGTCTAGAACATGCGGGGCAGCACATCGGTTTCGCCCCCCTTGTCCTGCAGCCGATGCTTCACCGCCCCTGCAACATGCAGGGCAATCAAGCCGAGCAGCACATAGGCACTATATTTGTGCAATGCGTTGAACACTTCGAACGCCTTATCATTCTTGGGCAGCAACTCCGGCAGTTCGCCAAAGAAGAAAAATGGCACGCCGTCGCTCTGTGTGAAACTGGAGGACATGCAGTAGCCCAATAACGGGATAAGCACGGTCAAGGTCATGATCGAACGATGTACCAGATGCGAGAGTGTCGTTTCCCAACCGGTCAAGCCCTGCGGGGTCTGCGGCAGCATATGGCGATTGCGCCAGCGGATTGTGAGATGGACCAGCGCCAGCAGCCAGACCAGAACGCCAAATTGTTTGTGGTTTGGATAGAACAGATCAAACGTAGCCATCGGAGTGGTTTCTGGAAGACTCGTCATATACCAGCCCGACCAGATCAGACCCAGAATGATCACGGCCCTCACCCAGTGCAACAGTCGCATGGATAGTGGATATTTTATTTTTTCGTTCACAGAAATGCCGTTCATCGCCTACTCCCCTTCTTCAAAGAAACACACCGCGCGAATAGCCGCCATCGATGGTCAGCGACTGTCCGGTAATGGCTACATCTTCTGATGCGGCCAGATAGGTAATCAGCCGGCCCACTTGACTGGGAGACAGCATCGTCCCCGACGGAATATCCGCAAGGAACTCTGCTTCGATCGTTGCTGCCTCGACACCACGCTCCTGCGCTATCTCGGTAAAAAGCTCATCCAGATGCGGAGTCCGCACGATGCCGGGATGCACGGCATTGACCGCGATATGGAATGCTCCGAGCTGATCCGACAGCACCTTGGTCAGGTGGGATACAGCCGCATTGCGCAATCCGCTCAACGTGTCACTGGACCGTCCGGTAAGTCCGCCGATATTGATGATGTGCCCGCCACCCTGACGCTTCATCGCGGGCACAACGGCCTGAGCGTAACGCAGATAGCCGCCCACCTTCACATTGACGTCCGCGATCAGCGCATCGACATCGACCTCTTCGATCGCACCGCCAATGGGTGTTGAGCTGGCCGCTGCATTGACCAGCACATCAATGCGGCCAAACTGGTCCATTACCTGTCCAACCAGAGCACTGACCGACGACGCGTTGCGAGCATCGGAGGGCAGCGTGACAACCGGTGCTTCAACAAGCAGCCGCAATTTGGTCGCCGCTGTTTCCAGGCCGCTCTCGTTGCGCGCTGTCAAAACGATGGCAAAGCCCGCTCTGGCTAGTTCCTCGGCAATGCCGGGAACCAGACCGCCGCTCCCGCCGGTCAGTACTGCAACACGCAGGTCTGCACTCATGGCAACTCCGCCTGGATCAGCAACGGACCGTCCAACGTCAGGCCGTGACGCAGAGCCGCAGCCAGTTCGCCATTGGTGGTCGCGCGTACAGCCTCAACGCCATATCCTTGCGCAAGCGCGACCCAATCCACCTTCGGATGATCAAGCTTCGTCAGGTTGGCGACCACGGCATCGTCGAGCGGTACGTCCGCGCGGCTGAGTTCGGTCTGCAGGATGGCGTAGCGGTGGTTTGCGGCAATGATGACGGTAATTTTCAGCCCTTCGCGCGCCATCGTCCAAAGCGCCTGTAGCGTATATTGCGCGCTCCCATCGGACTGCAGCGATATGATGCGCGCGTCCGGCTGCGCCAGCGCAGCGCCGACAGCGCAGGGCAGGCCCTGCCCGATCGCGCCACCCGTATTGGTCATGACCCGGTGCCGGGGAGCGCGGTGCGCATTTTTCAGCCAGGGACCGCCCATGCTGGAACCCTCCAGCGAAATGATCGCGTCTTGGGGCAACTGTACCAGCAGTTCCTCGACAATCGAGGTTGCCGTCAACGATGCAGCTGGTTCGGGTGAAGATGCCTGTGCGGCAGATGCGCAGGCAGGCGCAGCACCTCCGCCCAGCTGGGCGACCAGGGCGCGGAGTGCAGAAACCGCATCTTGGCCGGGTTCAGCCAGACGCACAAGCCGATCCTCGGGAACCAGCTGGCTCGGCCAGCCTTCATAACCAAAATAGCTTATCGGCATCCGCGCGCCAGCCAGAACGACACGAGCATCCCCCATCTGCGCGATGACGTCGTCGGGGAAATAGGCCTGGCGCTCAACCATTGGCAGGTCGCCGCCCAGTGTAACAATCGCCGGATATGGCTCCATCAGCAGCCGTCCGCCAAGGGCTGCGGCCAGCGAAGCGCCGGCTTGAATTCCCTCTTCGTTCAGCGCGTTTCCGCCGAGCAATACTATGGTTTCGCCCGGTTCAGCCAGCACAGCAGCGGCGGACTGAACGACATTGTCAGACACGGGCGCTCGATCATAAGCGGCAAGCTCGACCGGCTTCGAGTTGGCAGGTGCAGGTGCATCGACCACATCGGTCGGAAAAATCAGTGTTGCTGCTCCGCCTTCGGCCTCGTTGGTGGCAGCAAAGGCCTGCCTTACGCCGTCGGTGATTTCTTCAGGCTTGCCCAGATAGATGACCTCCCGCGAAACCGGCTGGGCGAGAGAATTGATGTCGGATGTCAGCGGGGCATCATAGGCTAGGTGCCAAGTGGCATGATCGCCGATCAGGTTGACAATCCGCGAACCAGCCCGGCGTGCATTGTGCAGATTGGCGATACCATTGGCAAAGCCCGGGCCGAGATGCAGCAACGTCAGGGGAACCTCTCCCGACACGCGGGCATAGCCATCGGCGGCGCCAGTGCAGACGCCTTCAAACAGGCTGAGCACGCAGCGCAGCCGTCCATCGCGGGCAAGCGCACTGACCAAACCCAATTCGGTGGTACCTGGATTGGCGAAGCAGATCCTGGCGCCGCCATTATACAGGCTGTCCAAGAGCAAGTCCGCGCCGAGCTTTCCGCTGGCCGATTCCGCCGTTTCGTTTTGAGCGTTCATAATATTTTCTTTCCTGTCAGCCCGCCGCAGCCTGGCCAGTGCGCAGGCCGGCCAGAAAGCCCTCCACCAAACGCATGAAACTTTCGGGCGCGTCATCGTGAACATAATGGGACGCATCAGCAACGGTGGCGTGACTTAGCACCGGATTTTTCGCTTCTAGATCTTCGACCTTTGCGAGGTTGCAGAAGTCGGACTTACCGCCACGGATGACCAGCGTGGGGGTGCTGATCGCCGCGATCACCGGATGCAAATCAACGACACGTGCCGGATCTGGATCGACTCTGGTCGCTGCAATGCCGTCGGCGTCATAGCGCCAGACCACTCCACCACTGTCGTCAGACCGCATCGATTCAAAAAGACGTTCCTCGATTGCGGCATCGGCCACGCCGGGACGCAGCTTGCGCCAATAGGCCCGGGCCGTGGCCCAATCGGAAAAGCGGGTCGGCAGCGCAGCCATCTCCGCAACGATCCGTTCAAAGCCGGCACCCGCGACCGACGAACCAGCGGTAATATCTTCCACCACCAGGGCCGACAGACGCTGCGGATACTTTGCGGCATAGCAGTAGGATGTGGTTCCGCCCATCGAATGGCCGACCAGGGTGAAGCGATCAAGCTCCAACCCGTCAACCACGGATTCCAGATCGCTCAGATAGGCATCCGTGTAATAATTGCGTTCAGGGTCCCAGTCGCTTTCACCGCGGCCCCGGGCATCAAAGGCGATCAGCCGCCAGCGATCTGAAAATGCCGATGCAAACTTGCGCCAGGTTCCGGAATAGCCTCGCAGGCCATGCAACAGCACCATCGCGGGCGCATCCGGGTCACCCCATTCGCGCACATGAATGCCAACTCCACCGTTCTGAATCCGCCGGGTCCGCTCGTTGTCGAGCTGGGCCACCGGCTGTGGCGTGCGATCAGAACCGCTGTTAGCTTGCGCGCCCATGCTTCAGGTCAACCCGTTGCCTTCGGCGTCTTCGGCCTTGAGACCACCGAGTCGCGCATTTAGTCGTCCGCGTGTAGCGAAAGCCCAGCAGACAATCACTTCGTCGCGATTGGGCGCATCATCAAATGAAACGCTCATCGTATCATAATGCGAACGGACATAGAGCGCGTCCTTGTGACCCAGCGGAATGTCAATAATCGTGCCGGGAACACCGCGCTTGCCGGATGATGGCACCCAGGAAGCGCCGCCGCCAACCGCATCCCGGATCGGATTGGCCGCCGGGTTGGTCAACAGGGCATTGCCATGTTCATACTCGCCGTCAATGCCAACCATGATCGCCTTGCCATAGCTTTCGATCTTGGCTCCGCCGGACAGCGCATTGAGCCGACGACCGATTTCGATCCCCAGCTTGGGTGAACCGTCGATCCAGCCAGAAAGATCTTCTACGAACTCGCCGGCATAGGGATTCTTGAGACATACACCGATCATATATTTGATTATCGGCTCGCCATCCGCAGCGGCACCCGTTTCACCGGCCCAAGTCTCTTCGACCTGGCTGAACCATTTGCGAATGTGAAAGGGACCAAAGTTCGGTGCAAAGGTCGTCATTTTATTCTCCGTGCCATTATTATTTGGGAAAGAAGTCGCTTGCGGGCAGCAGCAGTCGAGCCGCGCACCCGAAGGATATTAGAGGGTGGCCGGATCAACCGGATCGGCCTGCCCCTGGTTGCGGTTCAGCTCGGCCTGCGATTCACCGGTTTCCTGGGGGATACGCTGACAGAATACTTCGAGCATGTGCCCGTCCGGATCATAGAAATAGATTCCGGTGGAAACCCCGTGATCCAGAATTTCCGCGATTTTGATGCCACGCTCCGCGAAAAACGAATAATTGCGGCGCAAGTCATCCATGCTGGTGCCAGCCATCTTCAGTCCAATATGCTCGAATTCCTGGCCGGTGGTTGCACCTTCTGCAGCCGGGAACAGAGCGATATCGTGATCGCTCACTCCGAAACTCAGAAACACGCCCCCTTTGTACGGACCATCGGCAGCACGAGCCACGATCTTCATGTTGAGCACATCGCTGTACCACTGCGCCGAAGCCTCAGGGTCTTTGACGAACAGCACAATATGGGCAATTTTCTCTACCTGGATCGGAGACAATTCATTTTGTGACATGTGGTAGCCCCAAATCCTCCGGCACTCCCGGAATCCATGTAATATCCGTGATCTCGTTGAACTCCCGCCATTCCTTGGTCCAGGATTTTCCGGCATCGTTTGAACGATAGAGATAGCCGAATTTGCTTCCGGCAAGCAGGAAGGCGGGGTCGGCGGCATTTCCGCCAAAAGCCCACATGCACGAGTTGGACGGGCTGTCCAAAGCTGCCTTTTCCCAGGTCAGGCCTGCATCTCCCGATGTCAGGATCGCTGCTGTTGTTCCGGGCGTACCATCTCCGATACCCACCGCGACATCGCGGTTGCTGCCAGGCTTGCGCATCAGCAGACGCGAATAACGCAGTCCGAAGCTTTCCTTGGCGGACTGGCGGGCCCAGGTCTCGCCGCCATCGGTCGAACGATAAAGCGCGATGACGGTGAGCGCGAGATGCACTTTACTTCCGTCGTCCTGCTTCAGAACCATGACGTCGTGAATATCGGAATTGCCGCCAAATTCGGACCATCCGGTGTCGATCCGCGTCCACGTGTCGCCGCCATCACGGCTGCGGTAGAGACCACCTTCTTCTACCCCGGCCCAGACATCATTAGCGTCGTCGGGATCGACGGCCAGCGCCAGCATCCGCGGCCGATTCACACCGGCACAGAATTCGGGCATTTCCAGCGTCGTCCGCTCCCAGCTGCGTCCGCCGTCACGCGAGCGGAACAGGATGGACAGCGAGGGAGCGCCAGTTCCGGCATACATCACTTTTGGATCGCTCTCACTGGCGACCAGTTTCCACACGGCAAAATCGTTAAGCGCGCAATCGACCTTGCTCCAGTGCACGCCATGGTCAGAACTGTAGAACAGGCCTTTTTCGGCACCCGCATATAGTGCGGTTGGATCAGCCGGATCGACCAGCAGACAGCGAACCCGATCATCATATTCAAGGTCCTGCCCGATATTGATCCGATACCAGTTCTTGCCTTCGTCATGGGTGCGGATAACCGCTTGCCCGTCGGTTGCAACTATCATGGTCCTGCTCATACTGACTCCTGCTTATTTTATTCTATTAATTTCTGTCGCTCGACGATGTTTAACTCAGATTGATCCAGATGCTTTTGACTTCGCTGTAGAGCTCCATGGCCTGACGCCCGTGCTCACGGCCCCAGCCGGATTGTTTGAAACCGCCGAACGGCGTGGCATTGTCCACAAGATTGAAGCAGTTGACCCAAACCGTGCCGGCCTTCACTGCGGCAGCGAGACGATGCGCCTGACGCAAATCGCTGGTCCAGATGCCTGCCGAGAGGCCGAAATCGGAATCATTGGCCTGCGCAACCAGATCATCCGGATCAGACCAGCTGAGCGCGCTCAGCACCGGACCGAAGATTTCTTCACGCACAATCCGCATATCGCGACCGGCATTTGCCATGATGGTGGGTTCAAAGAAGAAGCCGTCATTATGGGCTTGCGGGCGACCGCCGCCTATCATCACGTCGGCACCTTCAGCTTTGCCGATTTCGACATAGGAATTGACCTGATCCCATTGCTCCTGCGAAACCAGCGGGCCGAAATTAACGGACGGATCGAGACCGTTGCCGATCGTCAGCTTCGCCGCATGGTCAGCGATACGCGCCAGCAGATCGTCGTGGATTGAGGAATGAGCATACAGCCGCGACCCGGCGGTGCAGGTCTGTCCCTGATTGAAGAAGATGCCCGCTGCAACGGCAGCCGCCGCCGCATCGAGATCCGCATCAGGCAGAACGATTTGTGGCGACTTGCCGCCCAGCTCGAGACTGACTTTTTTGAGATTGACCGTCGATCCGCGGACAATCGCCTTACCGACTGCAGTCGACCCGGTGAAAGCCACTTTGTCAACGCCGGGATGATCGACCAGCGCGGCGCCAGCTTCGCCGAAACCGGTGATGACATTGAACACGCCCGGAGGAACGCCTGCTTCCAAGGCGAGTTCCGCGAGACGAAGCGCTGTCAGCGGTGTCTGCTCAGCCGGCTTGAGAATGACGGTACAACCCGCGGCCAGCGCAGGTGCAACCTTCCAGGCCGCCATCGACATCGGATAGTTCCAGGGAACGATCAGACCGCAGACACCCACCGGCTCGCGGACGGTGTAATTGAGAATCTTGGCACCACTGCGAGGTGAAACCGGCAGGGTCTCTCCACCGAATTTGGTCGGCCAACCGGCAAAATAGCGGAAGGTTTTAATCGACCCTTCTATCTCCACGGCCTGCGTCAGCGTGGCCGGCTTTCCGTTGTCAATGCACTCCAAAATGGCCAGCTCCGCTGCATCGCGCTCGATCAGATCTGCGAGACGATTGAGCAGCAAAGAGCGGTCGACGGCACTCATGTCGCGCCAGCTGGGATCTTCCAGTGCCTTGCGGGCGGCTTTCACGGCCAGATCAACATCAGCTACGCCACCCTCTGCAACCTGGCATATTTCCTTGCCGGTTGCAGGGTTGACCGTAGCGAAGGTCTTACCCGACTGCGCCTGCACCGACTTCCCGTCAATGATCAGGCCCTGCGGCCCTTTCGCGAGCGCGGAGCAGAGAGATTCGGCTTGAGTGAACGTGGCGGACTGTTCTGACATAGTTTTACCTTAAGGGTTCTGGAGCAACCAATTTTCAGACAAAGCGCATCAGGGCTTCGTCGATTCGGATATCTGGATAGCGCAATCTCAAAATGTAAACAATACTAGATTTTTTTCTTTCGTTGTTTCATAAGCGCGACAATACAAATGGTATGGATTTCCATCGATCCAAAGGGGAAATGAAGGTGCAGGACAATAATATGGCTCTTGAGCAGGCGTTGCGGGCGGCAGCCCCGTCTCCGCATTCGGCCGCCAAGCTGCCACAGCATGTTCCAACGGTTGAAGAGGCCTACACCGTGCAGCGCAATGTCTACGCCAACAGCAATGTGCCCGTAACAGTATGGAAGCTTGGTCTCACCGGCACGGAGGTCCGCAAGGCCTTTGGTGCGGAGGAACCTATCGTTGGAAGGCTCGCCGCCAGTGGCATCTTTAATAACCGCAGCGAGATCCAATTTTTCGGGCCGAAAATGTTTGCCGAGGCTGAATTGATCTTCGAAATGGGTGAAGATTTGCCGATTCAAGCCGAGCCTTATACCCGCTCAGATCTATGCGCTGCCCTGAAAGGGATTTATGCCGGTATCGAGATTGTCCGAAGCCGCTTTGAAACCACGGAGCTTTCCCTGCCATTGCTGATCGCCGATAATTCCATGGGTCACGGATTGGTGCTTGGGCGCAAGCTTTCCCTGCAGTGGGAAGACCGTTTCGCGGACATGCCCGTCAGCTTGACCCGTAACGATGAAGCACCGACGGCGGGTTCCTCCGCGCGTGTCATGGGAAATCCGCTCGACGCGGCTGTCTGGTTAGCCAATTGGCTGCGGGACAATGAAAATGAAACTCTTAAACGCGAGCAACTGATCGCCTCAGGCACCTGCACCGGTGCTACGGAGATGTTCGCCGGGGACACCATCAGCATAGATGTTGACGGCGAACAGGCTGCGCTCGTCAAGCTATGTGCAAAAAATTAGAAGGAGATATTACAATGTCGTTAGAATTGGGCCTCAAGGGCAAAGTTGCTGTCATCACCGGCGGCGGCGTGGGTATCGGTAAAGAAACGGCCCGCAAGCTGGCCATGGAAGGCGTCAAAGTCGTCATAGCCGCGCGTACCGTATCGAAATTGGAAGCGGCCGCAGAAGAACTGCGCCAGTCAACCGGCGGCGAAATCATCGCCGTGCCGACCGACACCACATCGAAAGAGTCGGTTCAGGCCCTGGTAGATACTGCAGTTGAGAAATTTGGTGCGGTTCACATCCTGGTCAATTGCGCAGCCGCTCCTGGTGGCTTGGTGCGGAACGCGATTGAGGAAGCGGATGAAGACGCTCTCATGCTTGACCTGAACACAAAATTATTCGGCTATTTCCGCACCGCAAAAGCCTGCGTCCCGCATATGCGCAAGGCCGGTTGGGGCCGGATTGTCAATGTCGGCGGCCTCACCGCACGCTGCACCGAAGCGCTTTCGGGCATGCGCAACACGGCCCTGGTCCATTTTACCAAAACGCTGTCGGATGAAGTAGGCAGTGACGGCATCACCGTGAATATCATTCACCCAGGCGTCACCCGGACCGAGCATATTGAGGAATGGTTCGCGGAAATGGCGGAAGAAGAAGGCACCACGGTGGATGCCATCGTTGCACGCGAAGCGGCCGACCCCGCAGCGCTGAAGCGGATGCTGGAAGTGGAAGAGGTGGCCGATCCGATCGTGTTCCTCTGCTCGCAGCTCGGAAGCGGGATTACGGGCGAATCGATCGCCGTCGATGCCGGCCTGTCACGCGCCGTTTTCCTCTAACTGCAATGGGCTGCTCTCCGGAGCAGCCCGTTTCATTGAAAGCTCTCATCATGAGCTCAACGCACATTCGGGCTGCCACACTGGACGATGCGCCGGTCGTCGGGAATCTGTTCGACCTTTACCGTCAATTTTACGAGATGCCGTCCGATGAGCAGTTGGCCCGGCGCTTCATCCGTGAGCGGATGGAAAAAGGGCAGTCCGCTCTATTCGTGGCGGAAGATGCCGATCGAGGCATGGTCGGCTTTTGCCAGATTTATTTCAGCTTCTGTTCGGTATCTGCCGGGCCAATCTGCATTCTGAACGACCTGTTCGTGCTACCCGAGGTTCGCGGCGCCGGCATTGGCGCAGCATTGCTAAACCGGGCCGAGATGTTCGCAGCGGAAACCGGGGCGATCCGTATCAGTCTCCAGACAGCCAGGGACAACCATGTCGCCCAGCAGATGTATGAAGCACATGGATGGGTCCGCAATATGACCCTCTATGGCTATTCCAAACGACTGTCCTAGAGTCGTTCTGCCTCAAGTTGAACCGAAACGACTCTAAAATTCGTTTATTTTCTGGAATTTATCTATGCTGGCCTTCGGCTACAGGTCAGCAGGCCACTCGCTCGCGCAAACTGCTTTTCCACCTGTTTCAGAATCTCTTTCTTGACCAACCGTGGCGAGCCACTGTTATCTTAGTACGCCCCCGTCACGCCGGGTTCTGCCCCCATCGCATGGTCGCGATTGTCACCACTATGCTCAGTGCCAGTATAAGACTGGCGGCGTAGATCATAACGGTGAACGATCCAGTCACCAGCGTGGCCGCTGCCGCAGCCGGCCCCAACCCCGTACCGAAGGTCTGGATCGATCCCATCGCACAGACGACGCGTCCGCGCTGGCAGGCTTCCGAACAAATCCCCGACAGAAGCGGCTGGGCAAAATTCCAGCTGAACATCATCATCGTGCACGCCACGACAAAGGCGCTGGGCGTCACATGATCGCGGAACATCAGAAAGCTGACGGTACCGATCGCACCGCTAAATACCAGAGGCCAACTCCTTCCCCAACGGCGCGGCAAAACACCCGCCAGTCCCGCGCCAACCACACCGGCCATGGTGCCGAGCGACAAACCGTTCGCTATGGCTCCGTCGGACAGCTCGCTCAATTGGCCAATCCGTTCGGAATAGCTCCACACCGCGCCCATCGCGAAGAACAGCAGGAATACGCCAAGCAGCGCGCCGGATGCAGCGCGCAAATCAAGCTTGCCGCCGCCGGCGAAAATATTGGGTTCATCCTTGCTGCCATCGGGAAACGCACGCAGCGACAGCATCACCAGCCCAGCGAGCCCTGCAACAATGATGAAAAACGTACTCGGCGCAACCGCATCCATGATCGGCGACAGCATATACAGGAAGCCTGAACTGAGCAGAGCTCCCGCAACCAGATAGGTCGCAAAAGCGCGGTCGGGGTTTTTCGCCCGCCCCAGTGCCGCAAAGGCAAAGCCGATCGCTATGCCCTCACCCGCGCCGGACACGACGCGCGCCGCGGCCATGGCCGGAAAACTTATAACAGCAGCCGTTAACAGATTGCCCAGAACGATCAGCGCCAGGCCAAAGCCCACCGCCAATCGCCAGCGCACCCTGGCCAGAGCAAAGGTGCTGAGGCCAATGGTCACACCCATGGCGTTGATATCCCAGGCCGCAATATAGCCGAGTTGATCGTTGTCGAATCCCGTCTTCTGAGCGACGACCGCCAGGAATCCCGGAGTTATAAAGATTACAATTGCACCTATCAGGCCAACCAATATGGCACTGATCAAGCCGCCCCGGTCGAGACGTTCGGCCCCTTCCTCTGCAGCAGCCATGCCGGCAATGGCGGTATTAAGTTCCATGTCGCACCCCTCTCAACGCCATTTTCCTACTGGGCCGCGCGAACGGTTCGCGCGGCCCCAGTGCGATCAAGATTCCAGGACGTCATTCACTGCGAGGGCGAATTTGTCCACGATCTCGTCTGCGTCAGCGCGGGTAATCACCAATGGTGGCGCGAATACCAGCGTGTCCCCCAGAGCGCGCGTGATCAGGCCACGCTCAGCCGCTGCTTTCAGGACCTGACGACCCGTCCGGTTTGCGGCCGGCAGGCTTTCCTTGGTTTCGCGATCTTTCACCAGCTCGATTCCGAGCATCAGGCCCTGGCCGCGAATATCTCCAACATGGGCATGCTGGCCCAAACGATCGCGCAATTGCTGCATCATATATGGGCCAACATCGGCGACGTTTTCCACCACCTTCAGTTCGTCGATCAGTTTAAGCGCCGCCAGCGCAGCCGCCGCACCAACCGGATGACCCGAATAGGTATATCCATGTCCGAACACGCCAATCTGGTCGGCGCCGCCATCGAGCACGTCCCAGACTTTCGGGGAAATAAAGACTGCCGACATCGGGAAATAACCGGATGTCACACCCTTGGCCGACGTAATCAGGTCGGGTTCGTAGCCATAGGTCTGGCTACCCCAATAGGTGCCCAGCCGGCCGTAGCCTGAAACAACTTCATCGGCGACGAACAGGATGTCATGTTTTTTGAGGATCGGCATGATTTCCTCGAAATAACCTTCGGGCGGCGGAATAAGGCCACCGGCCCCCATCACGGCTTCCGCGAAGAAAGCGGCGATTGTATCCGCTCCCTCACGGTCGATCGTATCCTGCAACTCCTTAGCAAGGTGGCGCGAGAAATCGCGCTCTGACATGCCTTCCGGTGCGTTGCGGTAATAATGGGGCGCACTCACATGCAGGATCGGCCCCTTGGGCAGGTCGAACAGGTTGTGCATGCCTGGCAGGCCAGTCAGACTGGCTGTCGCGACACCCGATCCGTGATAGGCGTTCCAGCGAGAGATGATCTTCTTCTTTTCCGGCTTTCCGCGCAAATTATTATAAACCCAGATGATCTTGAGCTGCGTTTCGTTGGCATCGCTGCCCGATGTCCCGAAAAAGACCCGCGACATGGGAACCGGAGCCCGGGCCAGCAGTGCCTCGGCGCACTCGCCCACTACATCGGTGCCCAATCCGTTGAACGTGTGGAAAAAGGACAATTTTTCGCTTTGCTTGGTGATTGCCTCGGAGATTTCCTTGCGACCGTAGCCCAGGTTGACACACCAGAGGCCAGCCATGCCATCCATATATTCCTTGCCCTGAATATCGCGCACCCGCACTCCGGAGCCCGATTCGATCATCATAGGACCATCGGCCTTAAGGTCGTTGATCGAGGTGAAGGGGTGAAACTGGCTGCGCTCATCGCGCAAGTGGGCCTGAGACCGCTGACTTGTCATATTGAAATCTCCTTAAACGGACCGCAACATGGAGTCGCGGTGCAAATATCTTGCGAAGCATATACTTCGCGCAAAGTTCATCCAAACGCAACAGTATATGTGGAAATAGCCATATTTTTGCGTTATGGTAACAATTGGCGTGACGTTAGAAATGTCCTTCCCGTTCGGATTCGACGCTCAACATATCATTGACACAGGCGGTCGGGTGCAACAGAAACGAAGCATGGAAGACAAACCAGACTTAGGCAACGTCATGTCAATGATTTCGTTTGCCGCAGTGGTGAGCACCGGTGGATTTTCCAGCGCTGCGAAACTGCTCGGTTATTCGAAAGCGGCGGTCAGCCGCCAGATCGCAAAGCTTGAACAAAATACCGGAGTGCGGCTGCTCGATCGGACCACACGCTCGGTTGCGCTGACACCCGCCGGACGCGAGATGTATGCCCGCTGTGCCCGGATCGTGGATGAGGTGAACGAGGCAAACCAGATAATGACCGGCATGGTGACTCAGCCGCGCGGTGACCTGAAGGTCAATGCGCCGGTCGTGGCCTCGCTTTTCGATTTGACCTCAATCATTCCCCGCTTTCTGCACACCTATCCGGAGGTCCGCCTGTTGCTCAATCTCTCGGACAGCAAGGTCGATATGCTGAAAGGCCGGTTCGACGTGGCCTTTTGGATGGGGGACCCGTTTGACTCCAGCCTCGAATCCGTTCGACTGCGCGTTTATCCGATGGTTCTCATTGCCGCGCCAGATTATCTGGAGCGCGCTGGCAGACCGACCACCCCGAATGATCTCAAGGATCATACCTGTATCGTCGAGACCCATCTTTCGCCCGTCGGCGAATGGCGATTATCCGATGACATTTCCGTGGCAGTCAACCGTGGCCCCCTGACGAGCAATTCCGTCCGCATGGCACGAGAGGCGAGCCTGCAAGGCCTGGGCGTCAGTTTTCTGCCTCGCTTTCTGGTCGAAGGCGATATTGAGACAGGCAGGCTGGAAACCCTTCTCACCGATATCGTGACGCAAAGCATTCCGCTTCACATCATATTCCCGCGCGGAAACTTCGCCTTGTCCAAGGTCAGGGCATTTGTGGATTTCGTCCGCGGTGAAATGGTGGAAGGCAATGACGGCGGCCAGGGCGCAACGCTGGGACTCGCCTCGGCAATCTAGGCATCGCGGTAAATCCCGAGCGGCATTGCCAGACCAAGCGATAATGCTTTTGCTGGCAAACGGATTTGCAGATGCGCTTAAGCATCAAGTTGATGCGCCCTGCCCCAGTCAGGCCACTTCTCGATCACAAATCCATGCAGTCATTTTCAAAACCGAAAGCAATCGCACCCAGGTTACGGGCATAGGGGTAAGGATTGTTTGCCACATGAGCGCGAGCGCAGTGGATATCGAGAAAAGCCCGCTGGATCGCATTTCCGGAATAGATCGCTTTTCCTCCTGAAAACAACATTAGCTGGTCGACTGCTTCCACGCAGCGCGACACCATCGCGGTTGTGTGATGGCCAAGTTGAGCACGACGCTCGACAGGCCAGTCACCACTCACGGCTCGAGATTCCAATTCGCTGAGATCCGCAGCGAGCCTCAATTCAAGATCAGTGAGAATCAGCATGACGTCGGCCACCGCTTTCTGGATCGTCGTGTCACCTGCCAGGCGCAATCCCGTGTAGGTGGTCCGTTTCTGCCGAGTGGATTCAACAAATATCTCGATAGCTCGACGAAGCGCACCGATCGACGTGGTCGAAACGGTCCGATTGAACAACTGCGCAAACGGAATGGAATAAAGCGGAGCGGTATTCAGTGTATGTCCCGGGCAGTTCAGATTGAACATATCGCGCTCGCGGAGCACGCGGTGATCAGGCACGAACACCTCATCAACGACGATATCATTACTGCCGGTGGGGCAAAGACCCATTACGTCCCACGTATCGACAATATCATAATCACTACGTGGCAGCAGGAAATTATAGGGTTCGGGCTTACCGTCGCCGTCTTCTGCGACCATATTTGCGCCCAGAATCACCCATGAGCAGTGGGCTGAACCGCTTGAGAACGCCCAGCGACCGCTAAATCTATAGCCGCCATCGACCTTTGTGGCCTTGCCCGTCGGCATATAGGATGAACTGATCAGGACACTATTATCTTGTCCCCACACATCCTCGGCAGCTTGCGGATCAAACAGCGCCAATTGCCAGTTATGAACGGCAACAACGCCATAGACCCAGGCGCTACCCATGCAGCCCTCGGCCAGCGTCTTCGCTACCTCGCAATAGACTGATGGCGACATTTGATAGCCGCCATAGCGTTGTGGCTGCAAAATCTTGAAAAAGCCGGCGTCCTGAAATGCCGCAATGGTTTCCTGTGGCACTTGCCGATCGATGATCGCTTTTGCTTCCCGTTCACGCAAGAGTGGAACAAGTGAACGTGCTCGCGCAACAAGTTCGGATGCCTCCACCCCGCATTCAGCATCGTCTTTCCGATAGGTACCATTATCTGCTTCGACTGACTGCGACATATCACTTCTCCCGTTGGCAACGCGAATCACTACGTGCCCTTAATCTCAACCATAGCGAATTGATGGAATAATTGACAATATATATGTATATTCATGTATTGTTGCACA